>CAYNLE010000003.1:85622-86910 GCA_964397975.1 uncultured Verrucomicrobiales bacterium
AAGGTCTCCAAAAAAGCGGCTAAGAAAAAAGTAGCCAAAAAGAAGGTTACTAAGAAAAAGGTAGCTAAAAAAACAGCTAAGAAAAAAGTAGCTAAAAAGAAGGTTGCTAAGAAAAAGGCCTCCAAAAAAACAGCTAAGAAAGCTGTGAAAAAGAAGATCGTTAAAAGAAAGGTAGCCAAAAAAGCTACTAAGAAAAAAGTAGTTAAAAAGAAAGCTACTAAAAAGCCTACCAAGAAAAAGGCGGCTAAAAAGAAATAATCTAAACGACTAAGTTTTATTTAAAAGGTGTCTCTGAAATCAGAGACACCTTTTTTATTGTATAGACCTCTATATAATAACGAATTCAAATATTTTTTTTCAGTTGTTATCTACCCTACCTTTCGTTTAAGCAAAGCTTATGGATAGTAAAAGCCATCTCGTTCTACTCTATTACCTATACACAGATATAGAAGACCCCATTACCTACCGTGATGAACAACGCGCGTTATGTGAAGGCTTAGAGCTACTTGGTAGAATCATCGTAGCCAAAGAAGGCATCAACGGAACTCTATCCGGTGAACGTGCTAACTGTGAAGCTTATGTAAAAGCTATGCACGCTGATCCTAGAACAGCTAAAATGGCTTTTAAGATCGATGAAGAGAGTGAGCATAAGTTTCCTAAATTATCGGTCAAAGCGCGCGATGAAATTGTTACACTTGGCCTTGCAGATGAAGATTTTTCTCCTAATGAAACCACAGGAAATCACCTCTCCCCACCAGAATGGCGTGATGCCATGGAGGATCCAAATGCCGTAATTTTAGATGCACGCAATGACTATGAATTTGATCTTGGACATTTCAAAAACGCTATCCGTCCAGACATTGGCAACTTTAAAGAACTCCCAGAATGGATCCGCGAACACCGAGAGCTACTCGATGGCAAAAAAATACTCACCTACTGCACAGGAGGTATTCGCTGTGAAAAATTTAGCGGCTTTCTAGTAAGAGAAGGTTTCGATGATGTTAATCAGCTAGAAGGCGGCATCGTAGAATACGGAAAACACGATACTGTGCGTGGCAAAAACTACGACGGTGAATGCTATGTCTTTGACCAAAGGATCACTGTCCCAGTAAATCACGTGAATGCAAAAATTGTCAGTCGCTGCATTCATTGTAACGAGCCAAGTATCCGTTATGTAAACTGTGCTTATGCACCTTGTAACGAGCAGCACTTCTGCTGTGAAGCATGTGAAGAGAAATCACAGCGCTTCTGCAAAGAGGAATGTAAGTGCGCAGCTATAAAAGCCAAA
>CAYNLE010000004.1:0-64943 GCA_964397975.1 uncultured Verrucomicrobiales bacterium
TGTCTTATTAACCCACAAATTTGTGCTCAAGTAACCACTTCCGTAGTGAACTGCTAATTAATTCAGGATGGTCTTCTTGTACGAAATGGTTACCTTTAGCTAGATCTACCGACTCCATATTAGAGAGGTTTTTAATTAACCAGTCAGCAACTATAGGAGGCATGAATGCGCCAGGCTGAGCATGAAAGAAGAGCTTGGGTATATCTGAAGCCACGAGAGCATTACGGTAGTTTTCGACAACGTTAGCAACCTCGGCAGGCTGACCATCAAGAGGCACAGAACAGATCCATTTATAAATAACCTCGCGACTGGACTCAGTAGCGAACGGCTCTCTGTATGCCGAAAGTTCTTCATCCGTAAGTTCACGATCTACCCAACTAGGAAGCACCGTTTGCATAAAGAGATCTTCAGTTACCACTTTTGTCCGCCCCTCTGGGGTGCGTAGATCTCGGAAAAATTCGAGGGTCTCGGGAGGAAAGAATGTTCCAATATCTTGGATAATTCCCTCCATGAAAACAACACCTGCCACATTTTCGGGATGATTTGCGAAATAGTTAAATCCAAGGCCTGAACCCCAATCGTGCAACACAAGAATTATATCCTTCAATTGTAACTTCTCAATAAGAGCTTCCAAGTACTCGTAGTGATCGAAAAAGGTATATTCAATTTCAGGTTTATCAGACTTACCCATTCCTATTAAATCCGGAACGATAACCCGACCGAGGTCATGAACCCCAGGAGTTATATTGCGCCATAAAAAACCATTGGAAGGATTTCCATGTAGAAACAAAATAGGGCGACCACTACCAATATCTGTAATATACATCTTGCTGTTAAGGATATCGTGATAATTTGAAGATTCAGTATTAGTCATTTGTTTTAAAAGTTAGATTTTGTCTTATTGGCATAACATAGGATTCTGACAATCGCAAGTTAGCGACATTGCCAACAGTGACTGTCTCAGTGAATAACGGCGGTAATATTAATAGCTAGAGGAGAAAATTTCCCTCTTCAGCTTTTTTAATTTATTTCTTACATCCAGCCAGATGACCTTCACTCTAAGAACCCTGTTAGAGGACTTGTTGCTGAGGCTTGATCGTCATCTTCTGGTAAGCCCATTTCATAGGCTGCTCTGCCAGCTTCGACGCTGGATTTAAATGCCGAACTCATTCTAACCGGATCACTGGCTATCGCCATAGCTGTATTTACTAATACGGCATCAGCGCCTAGCTCCATAGCTTCCGCTGCATGACTTGGCGCTCCTAAACCAGCATCTACTACGACAGGAACGATTGCCTGGTCGACAATGATGCGGACTTGGTCACGAGTCACCACACCTTTGTTAGAACCGATGGGTGCACCGAGTGGCATGACAGCTGCGGTGCCTACTTCTTGTAAACGTTTAGCTAAAACTGGGTCAGCATTAATATATGGTAAAACAGTGAATCCTTCTTTCACGAGAATTTCTGCCGCCTTAAGTGTCTCAATAGGGTCAGGTAGTAGGTAAGTAGGGTCAGGATGTATTTCTAACTTAATCCACTTCGGTAAACCTGCTACTGCTGCTAAACGAGCAAGACGAACTGCTTCATCTGCGTCCATAGCACCGCTGGTATTGGGTAAAATAAGATATTTTTCAGGGTCGATAAACTTTAAGATATTTGCCTGAGGGTCATTCTCCCCAGTAAGGTCAGCTCTGCGGAGAGCCACCGTGACAATCTGGGTGCCTGAGGCTGATAGCGTATCGCGCATCAACTCATTCGAAGCAAACTTGCCTGTTCCCACCATAAGACGAGATGAAAATGTACGGTCGGCTATAACGAGGGGTTGATTAGCTAAAGGGCAGTTGCTCATAAGAAAATAGTGCTTTGGTGGCTAGCCTACTCGTCAGAGCGGCATAGCCTCGGGCGCACCATAAGGTTTTTATGACCTTTCTTGCAAGTATAAGGGCTAATTCATTTTGATTACAAAAACAATACCTCTATTCTATGGGATCTGCTGAGTTAAAAGACACTTATTGGTCAGCACTTCTGCGGTCAGAGCCTCTGACTCCACAGCTAGGTATCAGTTTTAGCTTACTGCTTATTCTGTAAATCAAACCATAGTTTGAAAGACCTCTCTTCCTCCTCTTGTTCCTGAGGAAACAAGGTCAAATCACGCCTAATCAACGTTACCTCTTTCTTTATAAGCTGATTGTTACGCATGATCTCAAGCGTAACAACATCATCTGGATGCTTCGCTTTAACATAATCAATAAAGGCAAGTGTTGCCCCCCCGGCTCCTATTATTCTAGCAATATCACCAGCTCCCTTTATTTTGGAGAAATCAAGATCATCTAGGACAATAACCTTATCACCGACCCTTAACCCTGCGGCGGCACCTGCTTTATCTGGTGTGACCCCAATAATCTCAACTGAAATTCGTTGTATCCCATCAGGATCAACTACAATGGAGTCACGAATATTGACACCTATAAACCCCTGCCCATTACCTTTTTTTCTAAATAAAAAGGCTTCTTTAGTCAGGCTGAGGCACCGAGCCCGTAACTCGGGGTTCTCTGTTTCACTCCATAGTTTAAACAATTTCTCAGAAGAAACTTGAGGATGTTTCTCAGCCCACTTTTTCAGGCCTGTATATGCAGTTTCTCTTTCATCAAAGCTATCTGATGTCAGATTACTCACATATTCTTTCGGTATCTCCTGTGCTACAGCATACGCTGATACACAGATCATGAATACTAACACTTTGTATATCATCTTACCTCTCATCACTTAGAAATACATTTATCTACCAACCATCAGCCTGCACTATTGGAAGTCGAGTGATAGATCCAAGGCCACGGCAGAATGAGTCAATGCACCTACGGAAATAAAGTCGACCCCTGTCTTCGCTATCTCAGCGATGGTATCGAGGTTCACGCCACCACTGGCTTCGAGCAATGGTGCTGAGTCACCATAAGAGTCACGCATTTTCACTGCATTCTTCATGGTCTCGTTATCCATATTATCGAGTAAAATATAATCTACACCATCCAACTTTAAAAAATCACCTACCTGCCCGAGCGTATCTGTTTCCAGCTCTACCTCCACCTTTGGCCTATCTTTTTTAAGCTTATTAATGGCGTCTTGAATAGCTTCTAGTTTATTCTCAGCGACGAGATGGTTGTCCTTCACCATAGCGCGATCATATAACCCCATACGGTGATTCTTCCCACCACCTGCGAGCACTGCCATTTTTTCCAGAGCACGCCAGCCAGGTGTTGTCTTTCTCGTATCTAATACTTTCACTTCAGTATCGCTGATCAGCTTTACGAAGCGGCTCGTCTGTGTCGCAACTCCCGATAGTCTCTGGAGAAAATTCAGAGCCGTTCGCTCTGCAGTAAGAATAGATCTTGCTGAACCAGAAATCTCGATCACACGGTCACCGTGATTCAAAACATCACCATCTTTCATCAGAAGCTTCACATCTAGCGACAGGTCTATTCTCATAAAAACCTCTCGAGCGATATCAACACCTGCTAAAACCCCCTCAGCCTTCGAGTGAATAAATGACTCCGACTGTCTACCTTCAGGAACAAAATACTGTGAGGTGACATCCCCGGTCTTAATGTCGCCATCGAGATCTTCACTCAGGGCAAGGTCGATCAAGTTACTCGTTACATCACATATTTTGCTCATACCGTCAGTTTCAGCCAAATATCCATCAATGACAACTCCCAAGCTTATTTTTTAGAAAAACTTACAAGTACATCCACTAGAATGGTATAGATTACCATTGAGTATCCAGTATTTTCTGGCAGAACACTGCCACGATGCTAGCTATTCAAAATTTACGTGTTGAATATGGAGCCAGAGTCTTATTTAAGGATCTGACTTTTTCTGTTATGGAGAAAGAGCGGATTTCCTTCGCTGGACATAACGGTGCCGGAAAATCAACGTTGATGAAATGCATCGCTGGAATCATAGAAAGCAGCGGCGGAAAAATCACCAAACCAAAGCTCTGTAAAATAGGTTACCTACCACAAGAAGGTATTCACATTAAAGGCATCACTCTCTGGGACGAAGTCGAGTCAGCCTTTGCTGAAACAAAAACTATGCAGCAGGATATCGATAGAATGTCTGATGAGCTAAGCGATGTTGACCCGATGTCATCTAAATACTCAGACCTCCTAGAGCAAATCGGTGAACTAGAACTACGACTTGAAGATTCAGATATAGGGAAAATCAAACCTCGTATCGAATCTGTGCTAACGGGTCTAGGATTTAAGCGAAAGGACTTCGAGCGCGACTGTGGCGAATTCTCTGGTGGATGGCAGATGCGTATCGCCCTCTCTAAGCTACTACTCGCAGCACCAGATGTGCTATTACTCGATGAGCCGACAAACCACCTCGACATCGAATCACAGAAGTGGATGGAAAATTATCTGGTCAAATACCCAGGTGCTATTCTCATCATATCTCACGACCTTGCCCTACTGGACATGCTGACTACGAGAACGATCGCGTTCAGTCACGGCCGTGCAGAAGAGTATGCAGGCAACTACTCATTTTATGTGAAGGAGTCAGTTCTCAGAAAAGAGATTCTTCTAAAGATGTATAAGTCTCAGCAGCGTGAGATTAAGCAGACTCAAGATTTTATTGATCGGTTCCGCTCTAAGGCATCTAAAGCGAAACAAGTTCAGAGCCGTATCAAGCAATTAGAAAAAATCGAACGTATCCAGATCGAACAAGACGATGCTGTGATGAGCTTTAAATTCCCTGATCCTCCAGCATCAGGCCAAAGCGTCGCGATGCTAGAAGGGGCGTGTAAATCCTATGGCGAACTTGAGATCGTCAACGATTTCGACTTTGAAGTAACGCGTGGTGAGCGCATAGCCATCGTGGGGCCGAATGGCGCTGGAAAATCAACTTTTTGCCGAATGATCACTGGCCAGGAAGAACCTGACTCAGGCACTCACACATTTGGTCATAAAGCAGCAGTATCATTCTTCTCACAAAACCACGCCGATGAGCTAGACCCTAACCAAACGGTAATGGAATGTGCTGAATCTGCAGCCTCACGCGAAACCGTCGCCCTAGCTAGAAACCTACTAGGCTGTTTCCTTTTCCGTGGTGATGATGTATTTAAAAAAGTAGGAGTTCTATCAGGTGGTGAGCGTTCTCGTGTCGCGCTCGTCTGTATGTTACTACGCCCTGCGAACTTCCTCATTCTTGACGAACCAACGAACCACCTCGATATCCAATCTCAGGAAGTGCTCCAAAACGCACTCAGAGACTACCCCGGTTCATACCTAATCGTTTCTCACAACAGGTCATTCCTCGACCCTATCGTCACCAAAACACTCGAGTTTCGCCCTGGTGAAAAACCTAGAAGCTTCGCTGGTAACATCACTTACTACTTAGAGAAAATAGACGAGGAAAAAGCTGTAGCGAGGCAAGGCTCCGCTCAGACTAAGACGAGCAACCAAGCTAAGCCACAAGCAAGAGCTGCTCATCAACCTGGAGTAAACCGTAAAGAGCAGCGTAAAATAGAAGCTGAAAAAAGAAGGCTCCGAAACGATGTCCTCAAACCACTGAAAAGTGACTTTGAAAAAACTGAAACGAATATCTCAGAGCTAGAGGCTGCTCAAGCCACCCTAACAGAGCACATGGCGGATCCGGCTATCTCAGCTGATTCAGAAAAACTACAGGAATCATCATCTGCATACCGTAATATCTCTGATAAACTAGAAAAAGCTTACAGCCTCTGGGAAGAGTATAATAGTAAGATCGAAAAGCTAGAGAAAGAGCTTAATTAGGTTCACCCTACTCTGTGTTTCCCTCCGAGCTTCTCTACAAGCCTCTTGCTTCTAGTAGGCGAGCTACGTGCTTAGCTAGCACGTCCGCCTCTAGGTTAACTAACTGACCTATAGAAGCCTTACTCAAATGAGTCATTTCCCATGTGTGTGGAATGATCCAGAAAACAGCACTCTCGTCTGTCAGCTCTGCTATCGTGAGAGAGATACCGTCGATCGTTAAAGAGCCTTTATCGATGCAAAGCTTGAGAATATCTGCAGGCAGTTTTATTTCCAAGCGGTAATCAGAACCGTGCTCAGATAGATCTAGAACAGTTCCTGTAGCGTCGATATGACCTTGAACAAAATGTCCACCAAAACGAGAGCCTGCTAGCATAGCCCGTTCTAGATTAACGAGTGAACCTTCTTTTAGTTCCCCCAGCGATGTAACATCTAATGTTTGCTTTAAGATGTCAAAATCAGCCGTCGCACCATCAAAAGACGCGACGGTTAGACAACAACCATTCACTGCAATGGACTCACCAAGTACAAGCTCAGAAGAAAAAGGCACAGAGAGAGTCAGTTTCGCCTGCTCTCCCTTAAGCTGAAAAGCTTCCACTTTCCCTGTTGCTTCTACGAGCCCTGTAAACATTAGTGCTGGTCGTTAGCTTTTGTCTCTTCACCGTGTTCCCCAGAAACATGCACTTCTGTTACCTCTTCTTGTTCAAAGATTTTATTACGATGAGGGTCTGGAGCCATCAGCATGATGACCGAAACAATCACTGTAGGAACGAAAGCTCCCATGATCAGCTTAAATGGAGAAACCCCATCGCCGAAGAAGCGACTGAGAAGCGCCTGACCTGCTGGGTTAGGAGCATTAGCGATCACAGTTAAACCTCCACCACAAACTGCGCCGGCAAGCACTGCATACTTGAGCCCAGCATCAAGTCCATCTACCTGACTCGCTAGGAATGTAATCGCTGCGTTATCATTAAATGATGTGAGAACGATAGAGCCAACGAAGAGCGGAAGCTCAGTCAAACTCGTGATAATAGGTGCAAGCCACCATCCCTGAAGACCACCGTGAATAACTAGACCTGCGAGGAAGAAGCCGACAAGAATAGGCCCCTTCAACTGAATCTCAAACTGGTGGTGCGCTGTGCCCTGACGGAACGCTACGAAGAATAAGAAGCCACCGATGAATAAAGCTGGGTCATGAGCGAAGAATACCGTCCACCCCATGAAGAGTAGATGGATAACCGTAATCCATAATGGGATAGGACGGTTGTGGTCATCTTGTAGGTCTCCCTGCCCATCACCATCATGATCTTCTAATTTATCAGACAGACTCTTAAGCTCTTTGCGGAAAATGACCCAGTAAAGGGCAGTCGAAATTACGATTCCAACAATCGCTTTTAAGCCGAAGTGAACTAGCATTTCTGGAGTCGTAATCCCCCACTTTTCTGGAGATGCTACCATAAGAACAGGCGGAGCGGCGAAGTTAGTTAACACACCACCGACTGAGATATTTACAAATAAGAGACCCAACGTTCCATAGGCTAGTTTCACACTTGGCTTAAGCTTGTAGAACTTCTTAGCGAGTAACATCGCTGCGATAGTCATCGCTCCTGGCTCAGTGATAAATGATCCTAGAATAGGTGCTACGGTGAGAATAGATAGCCACCAAGCCATCGGTGTTTCCTTACCAAGTTTAGCGACTGCACCGAGCGCATTCTCTGCGAAGCGTAATACAGGCTTAGTAGACGCCAATGCCATGATAATGACCACGAACATCGGCTCAGTAAAATTAACTGATGAGATATAACTCTTCATCGTGCCGATATCATAAAACGAAATAATAGCGCCCATAAGAGCCAGCACCCAGATACCAAATATAGCTTCTATCTCTCCTAAGAAGTGGAGTAAGGTTGCCTTAAAGCTAACCATGTCTTTGGCTTTCGCCTTTTCACCTACCTTAGCTTTTTCACGGCGGACTTTAGCGTCATAGTCGTGCTGAACCTTATGCGAATACTTAGTGATCGGAACTGCAAAAAAGGTGTGAATGATCGCCAATAGGAAGATGATACTAGCAACAACGAGGAATGGCTGCTCACTAGCACGATAGCTAATCTTTTCAGCCATGGTCTCAAGGCCTTTTGCGGCTTCCTCAGCGGGGAAAGCTTCCATACGTTGCTTAAACTCAGGAACCACAGCTGCATGCCCACCACCTCCAGCAGCGCTAGCCACGGAAGTAAGTAGAGTAGACGTAGAGATAAAAACTAGAAGTAGCTTCAAGTAAGTATTATTAATCATGATATTAGGGAAGTGACTATTCAGTCCGCACTGTTCGTATGGGATGAATAAGAATCGGTCAAGCGAATCGGTTTTCTATTATTAAGAAAGCCTTTATTATACTAATTTTTGTCTACGATTGGTCACGAATGCAGCAATCAATCCTATCATACAAACGGAAGACATAATAGCATACAGCCCCCAAATCGCACCTATGCCATCGATGAAGCCATACGAGTGAAGCCCTGTACTCAATGAGTTCACATGCCACCATGAAAAGGCCACGATATTCGCACCAAAAACAGAAGCCACATGAACACCCCATTCACGTAAATAACCGGCGAGGCGAGCATGTAGAAGAACTAGGCACCATAGCACAATCATTAGTGCTCCATTCTCCTTAGGATCCCAGCCCCAGAAACGACCCCACGAATCATTCGCCCAGATACCACCTAGCACTGTGCCTATTAAACTGAAAAACAACGTAAAACAGATCATACCGTAAGCGATACGAGTCATTGCACGGCGGAAACTCTTGTCCCCTTCATCGATCCCAAGCACACGGGCGAAAATATAAATCACGGATAAACCAGCTGAAGCCAAACCGCCCATGTATCCGATTGTGACGGTAACCACGTGTGTCGAGAGCCAGAAGTTTGATTTTAAAACAGCGACAAGAGGGTCCATATGGTCTTTTCCATCACCTACCTCGTATCGGCGAGCGAGGAACATACAAATAAGCCCCATGAATACAGCTAAACCGAGCGCAACCATTCTACGCGTCAGAAGCTCCACGATTAGCAGAACAAACACTCCAGTAGTAGCAATGAAAATAATTGTATCATAAAGGTTACCCACGGGAGAGCGATCCATAATCAAGCAACGGTGAGTAATTCCTACAACCATCAAACCTAGTGCATACAAACTTAAGGCTATAGCAATATAGGATAGGCAACGAGCAAACCGAGTCTGCGGCGCCAGCCAGCCCGTCATGACAAATAATGATGCAATCAAGAAAACGACCAAGGCATTAAAAAAGTAATTACGCTGCGTATACTTCACCTCTGAGCTAAGAGTATCAACAACCTCTCCACCTATACGTTCGTGAACCGATGCCTTCCATAACATTAAAGCCTTAGTAAAACCCTCCTGTGACTCTGTATCAGCATTCAGAGCAATAGTTACATCCTCAAGTTTCACCATATCCTCTACTAAGGCTCGTGAATGAGATGTATCTCCACTTACTATCTTTTCCATACGCAAGCCTACACTTACCCATTCGTTCTCCCCCTTATCATATGAAGGAATCATATGCACCCCACTGTCTGCATGGATCATTCTCCCCTGAAGCTCAGAAAATAGGTTCTGTAACTTAGGAGGTAGACCTTGCTGGTCTGAGTTCATTTCCCTGACGGCCTTAACAAGCACAGGAAAACTCTTAATCCAGTAACTCATACGCGCCATCCCTTCATTCGTTGCTGAAGATGACTCAAGAGGAATGTCAGCTCTGGCAAAGTCAAAGTGGTGAGTTATTTTTCTAAAAAGGAAAATTTGCTGCGCTAGGTCAATAGTGCGTCGCTGGGCTGGCCTCATCTTTGCCTTATCAGGTTGCGACTGTTCAATCACTTGTGCCTGTGTTCCCAATAAAAAAAGAACTGGCTCCAGTTCATTAAAACTATAACGGTCACGTTTCCCTTTTCCTTCAAGAACTCCGTTAACCAACTCTTTCTGTCTCGATGGATCAATTTGCGGCCCCCCATGACTCCCCGCTGGCACAACTACAGAAGCTAGTGACGCTAAAACCTCATCATTATCGATACGGAAAAGCGGCAATTCGCGTGCTAGCTCTGGACGGAATAAACAATCCAGCATGACATGCTCAGGTTTCAATTTAACCTTCTCACCGCCGACGGTGATTTTCATGGAGCGTGAACCATAAAGGTTCAGCATATTAAAACCAGCCCAGGTAGAAAACGGCTTAATACGGCCACCGTCTTGAAACGCTATATCGCGAGATGCATCAATAGCAGCTTCACTCCAAGGTACATATTTTGAAATTTCGCTTGGCTTATCTGAGGATACATTTTTACGTGCAGTCATCAAAGCGTAGGCACCTATTAAGGAGACCATGATAAGAAAAGCCGCCCACCGACCTATTCTAGCCCTCGTTTTTACCGAATTTGTTACGCTCATCGTTTTATGATTAAGTGTTTAATAAACTATTAAGCTGCCTTCTTCTTACTTCTACTCGTCGAACGCATAATGTAGGAACCTAACATCACCCCAAAATGAATGGTAAGCCCCACGATCGACATATAAATACTATACTTTGGCCACTGATCTGACGGGTTTTTTACAATAGCGAAACCTGACTGCGCCCGCTCTGTCTCACCTGACCACCTCGCCTGATAGAGTGTGTAGCCATTATATCGCATCGGCTCGTTCATCTTGATCGTATAATTTTTCTCACCCTCATCAGCGCCGTCTGTCTGATCGGCAAAACGTGTAATTTCACTCTGGAAAGAACTAGGCTTAGTCGTGCCTGGATAATATTCACCTACGGAACTGTCTAATCTGACACTGAAAGGCATTGGCCAGACCTCTCTGACGAGATTAAAACCGAAGACTCGACCATCGACTGTCGCCGTCACCATATCAACATGCGGACCATAAAGTAATAATTTGCTTCCCCCTGCTGAACCCTCTTTCGGTAAAATATCAATAAAACAGCCTGCTGCGTTCTCCTCCTCCATCACCGCGTTATCGGTCCACTGAAGTGATAGACCATCTACAACGGGAAAGTTACCTCTTTGAGATCCCTTAGCGGCTATAAGCTCACTATTTCTCATCCAGTAACTGACATCAACATCGAACGGCAGCTCTGGAAACTTAAACTTCCGTGTATCCTCAGGATCGAGTGACGCTAGATATTTAGCATCCACCACGTAAGGGGCCGTTTTCTGACCATCAATAATCTCAGAAACCTCGATAGTGTAGTCATAATAACTCTGAGCAAAGTCTGAAGAGTCATCTTCATAGACGAACATAATCCCCTCCTTCGAGTAATGGTGAGAAACAAAGCCAGCCACCAAAAGACTAATCATACTAAAATGAGCAATGATAACCCCTATCTTTTTCCAACCTTTACGAATCCTTATAATTCCACCGAGAAATAGATTTATAAATAAAACAAAACTTACCACATAAGCACCTGGGAGAGGCACACACACAGACTTACCATTGATTTTCGGTAAAATAGGAAGATCAGGGATGACATACCACGCCTCAGCATCATAATAACGCTTCTGCACTTCATAGAGCCCTTTCTCTGGCTGCTCTAACGTACTTAACCACGTCAGAACGAATAATAGTAATAAGCAAGTCGTGGCTACACCAAACCCAGATAAAAAATTAAATATCTGCTTAGGGAGAGAATCGTTACGAGATTTCATAGCGTTACATCAAGTAATGTGTGAGATAATAAGATAAGGTAGTTTCTGTAAAGGTAATCGCCCTATCTCCTTAAAGAGGTAGCAAACTGCATAAATCGCTCTTTCTCTGCCGCTACATCCGCAGAAGAACCAATCATCTTAATAGTTATTAAGTCACCACCAAAGTCAACAATGGCACCTAGCAGCCCTGCATTTTCTTTAGGCAACTTCCCCATACCACCAGCGAATGTTCCGCTAGCTTCTATAAGAACGCCTTTTTGACCAAGAATATCAACGGTATTAAGCCCCTCCAACGTCGGAACCTCAGCTTTACCGTACTGCTTATACCAGCGGTTAGCATTTTCAAGCACGCTACCTCTAGCATTACTAATATATACCTCACCATCTTTACCAAAGCGGTAGTTAAACGCGCGGAACTGAGTCCCTGGCACCTGACGCCACTCGGGAGGCATGATCGGTGTCAGCGCAACTCGCGGCTCATCATAGACGGTTAATTCACGCTTTTTAGTTATTTCAACCGGCTCAGTCGATTCCTTACAGGAAACTAGCCCTAAAAGGATCAGAGGTAAACATAACATGCGCGCAGTCATGAGCTGGACATACCCCCGTTATAATAGTCGTGCAAGTGGAATTGGCTCTTATAAAGCTTATAAGCAAAGCATATCTTAAGAAGCGCTATTTCGCGCTTTCAATCCACAGGAAACATCCACATATTCAGCCCATACTTATGACTTCAAGAGAACGTTTCCTAGCCTCCATCCGCCGTGAACCTACTGACCAGACCCCTCTCTGGGTCATGAGGCAAGCCGGCCGCTACCTCCCTGAATACCGTGCACTAAAGCAAAAATACAGTTTTACGGAAATGGTAAAGTCACCTGAGCTAGCCACTGAGGTTACACTACAGCCACTGAAACGCTTCCCTCTCGACGCAGCTATTATATTTTCCGACATCCTCATCATCCCAGAAGCTCTAGGTCAACCATATCACTTCAGAGAAGGCGGCGGCATAGGAATGGACTACCTACTAGACACTCCCGCTAAAATCGACGCGCTAGATGCATCAGACATAGAGGAAAAGCTAGCCTATCTACCAGCGGCACTACGCATGACACGCCAAGAGATAGGTGAAGACAAAACCTTACTTGGCTTCGGTGGTTCACCGTGGACACTCGCAGCCTATATGACTGAAGGCGGCTCACTTAAGGACCTTGCAGCATTAAAATCGATGTTTTACTCCGAACCTAAAACCTTCGAAAAACTTATGACTAAGATCACAAACTCAGTCATCGACCTTTTTAAAATGAAGATAGCTGCAGGTGTCGATGCTCTACAGATCTTCGACTCAGCTGGTGCATTCTGCCCTGCATCACAATACGAAGCGATGTCGCTCAAATGGATCAAACGCATCATCGCAGCCCTACCTAAAGACTTCCCAGTGATCATTTTTGCTAAAGGCATGGCTCACCAACAAGAAGCTTTAACAAAAACAGGAGCTAGCGTTCTCAGCATCGACTGGACGATCGACCTACCTAGCTACTACGACAAGCTCCCTGAAAACATCGCAGTGCAGGGTAATCTCGACCCCCTCATCCTATCCTCAAATGGTGACATTGTAGAAAAAGAAACTCTCAGACTACTCAGAGGAATGAAGGGAAGACATGGCCATATTCTCAACTTAGGACACGGTATCCTCCCCTCTGCAAAACCTGAAAACATGCAAATCCTCTGTGAAACTGTCGCTGCATACGGCAACGGATCAGTAGATTAAACATATCTTGAACAACTAAAATACCTATAGGTAGGCGTATTTTTTTCATTTTACACTTACCACGGCATAACAATCTGTTTATATGTCGCTAACCAATTTTATGGAAAAGCTCTTTTTTTCAAACACTAGGCAAATTACACGCACAAGTATCTTGTGCGCGGCCTCACTATGCGCCCCTGTATTATGCAGCTATCTTCAAGCACAAGAAGGTTCTACATCAAGCGTTATCCAGAAAGAACTTAACCGAAGAATTAGTAATACTAAAGAAGCTCAAGAGTTACTCATCGTTGGAGATCAGGCTTATAAAGCTGAAAACTACAAAGAATCTGTAGACGCCTACCAAAAAGCTTTCAATCTACTTCCGAAAGGAGCTGCTACTCAAGAACTGCGTAACGAAACTGCCGAACGCTATGCAACGGCAGCAGTTGAATACAGCCGCAGGCTTAACAGATTTGGTAAATACGAAGAATCAAGAACGTTACTCGACGCCGTTTTAAACCCAAATGTGGCACCAGCACACCTCGGGGCGATCAAAATGCTCGAAAAACTAGACGATCCTATTCGTTACAATCCATCTCTCACAGACGAACACGTCGACGATATCGTAAAAGTAGCTCGGTCACTACGTATCGCACAGGGTTATCACCAAATCGGTGACTACGATAAAGCGCTAGCCTCTTATACTAAAGTATTACAAATCGACCGCTTCAACACAGCTGCTAGACGTGGCATGGAACAAGTTAACCAGGCTCAGTCTGACTACGCTAGAAGCGCTAGAGATCACACCAGAGCTGAAATGCTGCAGCAAGTAGACTCTCAGTGGGAACTTTCACCAAACGCTACATTACCTGCAAACACGATCACACCAGAGTTCATTGATAGCACTCAAGACGCCCCTATTTTAAAAGAAAAACTATCGGGTATCATCCTAGAGAACGTTCAGTTAAATGACGTAAATATCGAAGAAGCTGTTGATTATGTAAAACTTCAAAGCCGTTTAGCTGACACCATCAACCTTGCTGGAGAGCAAGATGGCGTCAACATTATCCTCAACCTGGGCAACATTGACGAAAGCATAGCTGATAAAATCAGAAATACCCCCATCAATATTCAGGCTAATAATTTACCTCTCGCTGTATTATTAGACTACATCACTGACCAGTCAGGCACACAGTGGAAAACTGACGGTATCAGCGTCATCGTTACCGCTAGCGGAAGCGCTGACAACACGTTGACCAGAAGGACTTACACCGTTCCACCGAACTTCCTTACCCACTCAAGCTCAGGCTCAAGCGACGGCATTTTTGATCAAGATGATGATGGTGGGTCTGAGGGAAAGTTAGCAAAAAAAGTTACCGCTAAAGATTTGCTTAAACAAAATGGAGTTCAATTCCCTGAAGGTGCTTCAGCAAGCTATTTCCCATCCAATAGTAGCCTCACCGTATTCAACACCTCAAACAATCTGGACATAGTAGACCAATACGTTTCTGCGATTTCTAAAGACTCACCTACTATGATCGTAACTAAGGCCACGATCATACGTATAAGTGAAGAGGACCTGAAAGAACTAAGCTTCGACTGGCTACTTAGCCCTGCTGGATTTGGGTCATCGGTAGTCGGACTAACAGGGGGTAGCATAGGTAGTGGAATTGGTATCAGTGAAAGCGATAACGCCCCTCTAACTACCGGCCTAAGAAGCGGTGATTCAGCCCGCCCCATCGACGCGTTAGATACATTTCTTAACTCTGAAAACTCTGGCTTTGCAACGACACAACAACGAGCCCCTAGCATATTTAAATTAACGGGAGTTTACACCGGCGCACAGATCGAACTCATCATGCGTGGCTTAAACCAAAGTACAGGCACCGATATTATGACTCAGCAGTCAGTTATTTCACGTAGTGGTGAGCGTGCTACTATAGAGTCTGTAAGAGAGCTTATCTACCCGACCGAATACGAACCACCTGAAATAGCCGATACTGGAACGGATGATGACGATGATGACGATATAATCATCATAAATCCAGGGCCACCTATCACAGCTGTCACCCCGTCACACCCGACAGCCTTCGAAACACGTAAAGTAGGTGTCACTCTCGAAGTAGAAGCAGCTTCAGATGCTAACAAACAATATATTGATCTGTCTATTAAACCTGAACTCGTAGAGTTTGAAGGGTTTGTCAACTATGGCTCACCGATCAATGGCAATACTCTCGATATCCCAAGCGGTACAGTTAATGAAATAACACCCAACGACATACTTCTGCCTATCTTTAATACCATCACCACTCAAAACACTAACATAACCATCCAAGATGGAGCTACAATAGTGATCGGTGGTTTACTTCAAAGTAACAAAACAAAAGTAGAAGATAAAGTCCCTATACTTGGCGATATCCCTTTTGCTGGCCGACTGTTTCGGTCAGACTCAGACTTTACGTCTAATGAAGCCGTCATCATTATGGTGAACTGTGAAATTGTCGATCCATCTGGTAAAAAACCATGGAAAAATCAATAAGCAGTCTACTTTATTCATAGATTATATCTATATTAGATACCTTTAGCTCCCCCTAAATATAAAATCGTGAATCATTCAGACCCAAAAAATGCATCAGCTAATGACATCAACCTTGATGAAGGTGAGCTAATCACAAAGGAGGACGGGACTCAGGTTATCAAAGTTCGGAAGCGCAAACGTAGATCTAAGCAACCGCGCAAAAAAACTGACCTCCCCAAAATGGATCCGCTCATTAAATGGGCTATTATTACGATCCTAGTCGGTGCTGTAGTGACAGTAGGTGGAGGAACCTTACTTATTATAACTAAGTATAATGGCGCTCAGTTCAAACAATCAACTGAATCAAACCTCACCTCTAGTACAGGAGCTAAATCTGCCACCATATCAACACTAAAGATTACGCCTGTTGGAGCTAAGGCAAAAAAAGTTGTATTTGAATGGGACGAAGACTCCTTTTTCCATCGTGCTGAATTTAAGAGCCTCACAGCTCACATTAACGTAACCAGCTTCGTTTCAAATCAGTGGAGTGGTGACGACTTAGCTGCAACAACAGGAATCATTCAAATCAAAGAACCTACTAACTCATCTGCTGAAAAGGTTCATAATAAAAACCCTAACCTATATAACTACGAATCGGTCAGGTTACATAACCTCTCCCTGTTTTTCGGAACAGCTAAAGACAGCCCCGCTATCAAAGAGTTTGATGTTCTCATTCGTAAATCTGAATCATCACACAAATACATCTTACAAGCTGGTAAGGTAGATTACACAGACTGGCCAAATGTAACCTTAAACTCAGGAATCATGACTCCTGACAAAGACACCTTCAGTCTAGAAGCCATTCTTATATCAGCAAATAAGAATAACGAAATAACAGTCTCTGGTAACATTCCTAAATCTACAGACAAACCTGTCTCCATCGAGCTAAAGAGTGAATCATACCCTATACAAGAAATACTCAATGAGGGCATGAGTAAAATGCTTAGAGGCCCCATCACATTTGATAGCGCCACCCTAACGTATAATTACAACAAACCTGAAAAGGACAAACTTCAGCTCACTATCCCCTTTACCTCGAACGAGCTACAAATGACTCGCTTCCCTATGTTCAGGTATTTAAAAGACTTCACTGCTGACTCAGTTTATATCCAACCAAACTTTAACCGCTGCAGCGGAACAATTATCCGCAAACGACAATCTACAGAAATAAGAAACCTCAGCTTTATAAGTGATACTCTCCTTACTATCAGTGGAGATTTATATGTAGCAGCTGATGGTAAAATGAAAGGATCCTTAAAACTTAAATTACCACGCCAGTTATTTAAAAATAAAAAGCCTGCAAACTTCACCGACACTGAAGACGGCTTTTACAGTGTTGATGTCACCGTAGGCGGTAGCATCTACAATCCTTACGATAACTTCCAGGAACTCATTTCTGAATATATTAGAACTCCTGCCTCTGACCAACAGCAGCCCCAACCGTCAACACCGACAGTACAGGATTTCGAAGCTCTCATCGAGTAACACGCCCCGGTTTTTCAACAGGGTTTCTCTCTCAATATGAAAGCTCTTGCGTAGTAATATTAATCGATCAAGGGGTTGTTATCTTATAGAAAAGTGCTTCAATACTACATATGACAGAAGCGAATAAGTCTTTTCTTTTTGAGCTATTAAAAACCCCTAGCCCGACGGGCTTTGAAATGGAGGGGCAGCGTGTATGGGCTAAACAAATTAAACAATATGCTGACCATGTAGAATGTGACAGCTATGGCTCCACCTGGGCTACCCTTGAATCAAAAGAAAACAACAAGTCTATCATGCTTGCCGCTCACGCAGACGAGATCGGCTATATGGTAAAATATATTAACAAAGACGGTTTTCTCTACATTGACCGTGTAGGTGGCAGCGACGCCGCCACAGGCCGAGGACGAAAGTTAGATATATTAGGTAATAAAGGCGTTATTACTGGAGTCATTGGAAACACAGCTATCCACCTAAGAAGAAACTCACAAGGTAACGAAAAAGCACCTGCTGTGCACCAGCTCTGGGTTGATATAGGTGCCTCTAGCATCAAAGAGGTTCAACAAATGGGAATTCGTGTAGGCCATGTAGCTGTTTACCAAGATGAACCTACGGAGCTCGCTAATAAAAAAGTTGTGAGCCGCGCACTCGATAACCGCGTAGGTAGCTTCATCATCGCAGAAGTGATGAAGCGTATTTCTGAAGAACAATCTCTCAAATCACACTCGCTTATTTGCTTAAATACTGTGCAGGAGGAAATAGGCGGTGCTGGTGCAAGAATGGCCACTCACCGACTTATGCCTTCTCTCTGTATATGTCTAGATGTCACTCATGCCACTGATACGCCTGGTTTAGAACCATCTCAACATGGTGAAGTAAAGCTGGGGCAAGGACCCACTGTAACTCACGGTACAGCTAACCACCCTCTTATTGTAAAGCGGCTAATAGAAGTCGCTGAGAATAAAAAAATCCCACTACAGCATGAGGCCTCTAGCCGCTTTACAGGAACTGACACGGATAAAATCTATGATGTTCAGAATGGTATCCCTAGCGCGCTCGTCTCCCTACCTCTACGCTGTATGCACAGTGTTGTCGAAACAGCACACTGGGATGATATCCACCACACCGTCGACCTTTTAGCTGCATTCATTAGTGAACTAAAAAATGATGACACCTTTCATCATACTCTTTAAAAGAAAACCTAACAAAGCTGTGAAACTTACATCTTCAAAACTGTTACTCTGTATCTTAATAGGCACGCTCACTCCTATTAAAATACTTGCTGATATAAACAGTGCAGCTCTATCTTATGTTGAGAAACTATCGTCTAATAAGATCGAACTCGAAAAGGATGTAACCCTATCAGAGAACTGCTCACACCAGAGGATTGATTACATTAAAAAGCGGCTTCAAGCCATCTCACAAAACAAATTTCAAGATGGAGACTCTTTTGAGTATATCGATAGCAAAAGAAACGGTGATTATGCCGCTGTTATTATTAGATCTGTAAATCCAAGCCAGCCACTAACCGCTAACTTTTACGGTATCGCTTTACTCCATATCAATAATGTATGGCTACCGGCCCCCTTACCTGGTTCATTCACTAATTCTGGGTATGGGTATATACCAGAAACTGAACAAAGCATTCATTTACTAGAAAACTGGATCAAAGAAACTACATCTTCACTCAACAGTGAATATAGAACTTCGGCTAATAACAAATTAAGAGCCAAACTGCTAGCAACGGAAAAAGATATACCTCTAAAAAACGTTACTCCAGAACAAGTTATCACTCAGTTCATACAGCACTGCCAAAACAGAGATACGCTAAAAGCCCTCTACATGCTAGGCGCTTCAAAAACAAAAGGGCAATCTGAGCTATTAGAACTAACAAAAATAATCACCAAAGGATTAAGTGAACATAACGACTCAGCTCTCTGGTCTATAATCACTAACAAAAATAATATCCTTCAGACCATTGAAGGCGATAAAAACGATTCAGTCATCAGCCTTGGCTTTTTCGACCCTATAGAGGGAGGGAGAATTAATGTTATTCAATTCCCGTATTTCACATCAGATTACTCCACTTACGCTGTTTTACCTAAAGTATTTCATAACGCTTTATCCATAGACCCTAAAAAATCAGAACAAGCCAATCATTACTCTCTCAATAGAAGTTTCAACAATCAAGTCATCCCCGCCATACTCAAAGGTCTATCTCCGGATAACAACAACTCAGCTGAAGACGCTCTAAGTAGCTTCAACCAAGCCCTAGCAAACAGTAACTTTAAAAAACTCATCAAATTACTACCGAGAGAGGGTGAATATTTTGAAAAAGAGTCAAACCTTAACAATACGGTTACAGCACTAAGCACACTATGGAAAAAGCTAAACCAATATAACCCAGAGCTTTTACAAGCAGCTCCATTAATAAAATCTGAACATTTAGCTCTTTGTAGACTCAGCCTTAAAAACAACAAATTTGATATCTGGTTTCACAAAGATGACCAAGGCTGGCACATTCTCCCTTCTTCGGTATTATCAAAAATTAGTAAATCTAAACTAACGAAAGAAAAAACAGCACTCTTAAAAGAAGTTGAAAAACAAAATCAAGATTTGATTGAACAGGAACAAAAGAATCTGTTAGCTAGTATTAAACAAGTTGAAATCTTTAATAATCAACAAGCTATTGATAAAGAAACCGCTATTAAACAAGTTCAAGAAATCCGTGATTTGTTGCGTAAAAAAGATCTATTAAGCGCTCTAAAAATATCTGCAGTTATGGATAAGTCCGAAACAAAGCAAGTCATGAAAAACCTAACCTATGCTATGCGAGGTGTAGACAACCAGATTCATGACGACCTTATCTTAGGCTGTAACTCTTTTAAGAATATACAAGCCGTCTCTATCCGAACTCAGGCGAAGCTCGGAGAAATCTATGACTACCCTCTCTATTTAGTCATCAACACTGAGCAAGGGCCCATGATTTTATTAGATGTAGATTTACGTTATGAAATCAATAAAGGGCGCGAATTACTTAACGGCAGAACATGGAATAAACTTAAAAAAACAATCGATGCCCCTTCTGTAACAAGTCTTAAAAAACTAATGGAGGAACATAATAAACTCGTATCGAATGACATCATCGAAATTAAAAAGATGAAGAAATAGTCATAACCCCTTTCTTAAAAACCTAGCATGACTCCACAGGAAACTTCCCACCGCCTCGAACAATCCGTATCTCAAATCATTAAAGGACAGAGTAAAAGTATACGTAATATACTAGCCTGTATGGTCTCAGGCGGTCATGTCTTACTAGAAGACAATCCAGGCACCGGAAAAACAACTTTAGCTAAGGCCATTGCTGGATCAATATCTGAATCGCATTTTAATCGAATTCAGTTCACCCCAGACCTCTTACCTTCTGATATCATTGGTGTATCTATACTGAACCAGCAGACTTCTGAATTTAAGTTTCAACCAGGCCCTATTTTTTCAGATATATTACTAGCAGACGAAATTAACCGAGCATCACCTCGAACCCAAAGTGCACTACTGGAATCCATGGCAGAAGGGCAAATAACGGTGGACGGAAGTTGCCATACTATGAGCCGTCTCTTCTTTGTTATCGCTACGCAGAACCCTGTAGAGTTTAGAGGCACCTACCCATTACCAGAGGCTCAGATGGACCGTTTTGCGATGCAATGCTCACTAGGCTATGTTAGCCCTGAAGAAGAGGTTCAGATACTCTCCACCCAGAACTACGGACATCCTCTTGACCAGCTACAGCCTGTTGTCTCATTAAGCGATGTCACTGCACTACAAGAAGCTGTATCAAAGGTTCGTATAAGTAATGAGCTGAAAGGCTACATCGTAGAGCTCTGTCACGCCACTCGTGTGATGGAGGAGGTACAGCTAGCTGCCAGCCCACGAGCCTCGCTATCACTTATGAAGCTAGCACAAGCTCTATCACTTTTCGAAGATCGCGATTTTGTAACACCTGAAACGATTCAAGCTGCAGCTAAGGATGTCATAGCGCACCGTATCATCCTCTCTCCTGAAGCTAAACTCAACGGTCATTCGGGTAGATCTATCATTGATGAGATATTACATAAGACACCAGTTCCTTGCTAAGTCTCGGCTAATCTACTAGCGATGGCTAATTCATCACATATGGCGACCACACAGTCAGAGCTCCCATCTAAACGCCTCACTTATTTATTTCTTTGTAGCACCTCTGCCAGTGTACATTTTTTCACGAGACGCATTAGTGTAACTGGCTTTCTGATCCCTGCCCTATTCCCAGTATCTTGCATACTACTACTTTCCTTCGGTTCAAATGGCTCACTGAGATATATATGTGCTCTGTTATTTATAATCCCCCTCGTATCTAGCTTCTGGCTACTTTTTAGAAAATGCCAAATAAATGTAACTCGTATTACGCCGACACGAGCTACCGTAGATGAGAAAATATCATATCAGGTCATTCTAAAAAATGAAACTAGTCGGCCAGTTAGAGGCGCCAGTGTTTTAGAAATGGAACCTGATAACCGTCCAACATACGAAAACTTTCTTCACTCTAAAGAACCCGGTGAGGAAACTCGGAATATTTTCGACCGAAATCTCTGCTATTACCGCTGGGAATGGCTCCAAGGCTTACTCACAAAAGTAAAACCAAATAAAGTAGAAGCGATCACCACGATCCCTCCTAAGCAGTCAATAACGACAACTCTCACAACCACACCATCAAAACGAGGTGTAATCCTGATGGAGGACTTAAGAATATGTCTACATGACCCACTAGGCTTATTCCAACGTTTCCTCAAAACCACATCAGAACCTAACAAGATAACCGTATTACCAAAGAGGTATCAAATCCCATCATTTGCTATCAGCAGCAACGCTCAAGCACAATCTGGAGGGGAAAACACCTCACAAGCCCATGGTTATGCCGGAGACTTCACTGGCGTTCGCGACTACAAGCCAGGAGACCCCCCTCGTCATATTCATTGGAAAAGCTGGGCACGCACCGGCACCCCTATTGTCAAAGAATATGAAAACACTTATCTCCCAAGGTATGGGATAGCTCTGGATACATGTATCAGTATGAATGACATTGAGCTTTTTGAAATAGCTGTTTCCGTGGCAGCATCTTATATTTCAGAAATCAATAATGCTAACTCGCTGGTCGAAAAGCTTTATCTCCCTAACCAGGTTCATAGCTCAGATGCTCAACACAGTGACCATCATTCATATCAAATGCTCGAAGTATTAGCCAATGTAGTTAACCAACCAGAGCTAGACTACCAGCAGTTTACAAACTTAATACTCAAAGGTGTTAATAAGCTCACCGCCATCATCGTGGTGCTAACAGACTGGGATGAACAGCACTGCAAGATGATCAAACACCTTCATGGCTCTGGCTTAGTCCTTCACCTTATTGCTATCTGTGACGACATCGATACAGCTCAGAGGAAACAGAAATCACACCCATCACCAGTTGCTATTAAGTGGGTTCGCACTGCACACGTCCAACATGACCTTTTATACTAAGGTCTAATTTCTCTATTCATGAATTTTGCTCCACCCAGATTTCTCACTGGTATCACCCTTCTCTACTGGGGGGGGATAACAGGGCATCTCTTCATCGCCATCATCGTGGCTACAGTAGTGGAGTTAAAATCATGGGTATCGATACGTTGGAGCCTTAATGATGACTCCTATGTAAAGGCTTGGCACCTCTCAGTATTACTAGCCACCTCCACTGCTGTCCTATCATGGCTTAACGGAACTAAGCCTAGTGAAATTCACCAGCTATTTGTATGGACCCCTCTATTCTTTTTACCCATAGAGCTAGCTCAGATATACGGAAAAAAAGACCAAATAACGCTCCATACATTCTTCTATTTTGCTCGAAAGAAGCACAAACGAGATTTGTTACTAAAGCGACAAAGTGACCCATATTACATCAATATCGGCTACATTTATATATCAATCATCTGTCTAGCAACAGCTGTAGGTAGTCTATACAATACAGCTCACTTAATAGGCCTTCCTATCATCATTTCACTATGTTTATACAGTAGACTGCCTAAAGTGAATTTTAGACCTGTAGCCTTCAGCTTCGCTCTAGTGCTCGCCGTCATTTTTTCAGGTGCTACGCAGTGGGGGATTAAAAGTCTACGCGATAAATACACCAATAGCTTTATAGAAGGCCTTGGTAACTTTAATTCATCAAACGAATCAAGAACACGCATCGGAAGCGTTGGCGAAATCAAACTCAACCCACAAGTCCTTTGGCGACTTAAAACTATCACGGGAGAAGCTCCAAACCTATTAACTGTATCAATATACAATTCTTATTTTAATTCAGTATGGCGGCATAGATATGAAGAAAAAGGCGACAACGACTACCTAACTGCGCTAATCCTACCTGACGCTGATCCAGAGAAAACCATCTTCACATTCGATCCTGATAGAACAGCGCTAACACAGAAACAAAATAGTTTTCAAATTACAGGATCACTGGATGCAGACTCAATAGAAAACCCCATACCTATTGCTAATAACACTATCGCCATAGGTGTTGATGACATAGGGGCCTCCGTAGAAGCGAACTCTATAGGCACCGTTCGCATGCTGAACACCATACTTAATCTAGTAGACTACCCATTATGGTATGGCGAAACCTCACATACTGAAGCTCAACCGGATCTTACCTGGGATCTAAATATACCAGAATTTGAAATCGATGGCTTACGTAATTTTAATGAACAAGTAGGCCTTCATAATGAAGATCTATCTACAAAAGAAAAAATAGAGCTCTTAAAGTTCTACTTCATCAAAAACTTCACTTATACGACCCACCTAGAGACAGCGGAACGAAAGCCTGGATCTACTAGCACTGACATTCAGTATTTTCTAGAAACCTCTCGCGCTGGCCACTGTGAATACTACGGAACCAGTGCTGTATTATTACTCCGTGAGTTAGGTATACCTGCCCGTTACTGTTTTGGGTTTGTTGTAGATGAATATAGTAAATCTAGAGATCAGTGGCTGATAAGAGGAACCAGCGCTCATGCCTGGTGCCGTGTCTGGGTTGACGATCATTGGGAAAATCTTGACCTTACTCCCCCTTCATCAAGAAATGTTAACCTCAGTGACACTCCAGCATGGATTGTAAAAATAAAAGATACTTGGCAGCTTGCTAGTGAAGACTTCCTACTATGGAGAACCAAAAAATCAAACCAATCAAAGGTCACTACTTGGGTCAGCGTAATAGCTGGACTATTAAGTATCTGGGTAATTTGGAGATTAATCAAAACCCGGCAAATTAACTCTAAAGCTAATATACACTACCAAAGACCAGAGCACGTTAAGCCGACCTCTCTTAACAATCTAGAACCACTAATCATAAAAAAGATAGGCTCCAGAGACCGAGGCACCCCATACTCCGAATGGCTTTTACAGCTCATAGAGCACGAGCAAGAAATAGCTGCTACGCTCCATGAAGCAATCCGTCTACACTCTCAGATACGCTTTGACCCAGACTACGAAGAAAACGGGGCTACTAAAAAATTAGCCACACTGTGTGATGATATGAAAAAGGTCATTACCAAACTAGAAAAGCATAAGGCTTCTAAAGAGCCTCTATAAGCTAGAGCTTGAGTTACTTGATAAGCTTACTCGCCAGCTGACTGCCACTCTACCTCTTTACCTTCTGCCCAAAGATCTTCGAGACTGTATAAATCTCTCATCTCTTCGTGCATGATGTGAACCATAACATCGATGTAGTCCAAAATCATCCAGCGAGACTCTGAATTTCCGTCCGAGCTCACAGCATGAACACCGTGCTCTGCAAAAACATGCTTCTCCACATCACGCATAACAGCTCTTAAATGTGGTAGTGATGTTGCTGAACAAACGATCATGTAATCAGTAACCGATGAGATACCAGTAAGCTCAATGACACGAATGCCTTCTGCCTGAATCCCTTCTGCTGCTCTCGCGCATGCTATTGCTAATTCTTTTCCTTCAATCGCCATGGTTTTAGGTAGTTACGGTATGTTGAAATATTACTAATATCACCTCCGCTAATCATTTATTAGCCAAAGGTTAGTTTTTTCGACTTCCTTATGAAATAAAGAAATGGAGCATAGCGGATTCGAACCGCTGACCCCCTGCATGCCATGCAGGTGCTCTACCAACTGAGCTAATGCCCCTCAATTTCTTAATATCTCATATCTACACTTGGGAAAGTAGAACAGAAAATACGAATGCGGGATTATCTCAGCATGAGACCGCTGGCAAGCTGATTTTTATGCCCTTCCACTATTATAAGTGAAAATAAACAAAAACACATCAGTAGCTCGCAGCTTTCATTACCCAGCTCTTAATATCAGGTGCTATTTTTGCCGTCTCCTCTAGCCTCCCTAGTCGACTCTCTTTCCACGCAATGGGAGAGAAAACTGTATGTGTCAGCCAGACAGAAGGTATTTCACCATCCTGATTACTATAACTAGAGCTTTTACCAGACAGGTAGCTCCACCATACTTGAGCTTGATCAGATGTTTCGTTGATCATTAACCAGTCACTATCATTAACGCCTGGTTCTTTATCCATCACATCGAGGCCTATAATCCCTGCGCAAGTCTCATTACTCTTAAGGCACTGCTCCACCAGCCATTCACTCTGTTCTAGAGGTTCTTTATCCAGAGGGGTAAAAATAAAACGTAAAGTCCGCTCAGGTTTATCTCTCGCGATAGAACTAGCTAAGAGAACTACTGAGGAAACACAGTTCGCATCAGCAACACCTCCATCACCAGCATAAGAAGCGGCTATAAAGACAACCTCCCTAGGTTTTTCCTGACCCAGAATATCAACCGATATCCCCTTCCATAACAAACCGTGCGCCGCCTCACCTGAGCTTTTAGATACCGTAAGGCCTAAGTTTTGAGGTCCCAGCATCCCACCGATCATCGATTCAGCACGCTTCAGACCATTACGACCTTCCTCAGTCTCGATACTGCGGTAACCCACTGTCTTTGTCAGCTTGTTAACCATGTCATCTAAGCTAGATAGCCGGAATGTTCGTGTAACAATCACAGACTGCTGTTCATCATTCTTCCTCTCCAGATAAAAATACATGAACATAAAAACAATTGTTCCGATAACGACCCCAATAGGAAGTGACATAATCAGAATTTTATAAATAGGCTTAGGGCCGCGCTCCTGCTCGGTTATTGGCTGACTTTCAGACATGATGAAAATAGATCTATTTAGAATTATAAAAGCTTCGCCACCTCTTCTGCTGCTCTAGCGTGAGAGCCTGGTTCTCCTAGCATCGACGCCGTTTTTAGTAGCTCTGTACGTAACTCGTTACGAGCTTCAGCACTTTTAATTAGAGGACTCAGATGTTCTTCTATCTGACAAGGCTCAGCTTCACCTTGGATTAGCTCCTCCACGACTTTTCGACCAGCTAAAATGTTAACGATGCCTATGAATTCAATTTTCACAAGTAACTTACCCAGAACCCATGTCGGCCAAGCCAACTTATAGACTAAACAATACGGCATACCTAGCGCAGCAGCTTCTAGTGTTGCGGTGCCACTAGCTACGACTCCACACACAGCGCGTTGCATGAGTGACTGACTATTCCCAGTGCGTAATGTAATGATACTTGAATCAGCAAGCTTACCCTCATCTATGATCTCTTGCATCTGAACCCTAAGTTTATCTGATGCAGCGGCGGCCTCGAACTTCAGGTTAGGATGATTTATATGCATGCGCCGTGCGGTCTCTACCATGATAGGAAACAAGCTAGCTACCTCTCGCTCTCTACTCCCTGGAAATAAACCCATCAAACGGTCATCACGCTCTACACCTTCACGTATTTCTTCTAACTCATCAACAAGTGGATGGCCTGGGAAAACCGTTTTTAACCCAGCTGATTCAAAAATTTCTTTTTCAAAAGGGAAAATACACATCATCAGATCCAGTGTTTTAACCATTTTAGGAATACGTCTTTTATTCCATGCCCATACTTGAGGGCTTATATAGTAAACAATCTTAATATCAGGCAGCAGCTCCCTAACCGCATAAGCAAACCTAAGGTTAAACCCCGGATAATCGATAAGTAGTAAAACTTCTGGTTTCAGCTTCTGAATCTCCTCCAGCATACTATCGAAACGTTCCTTAAACCAACGGTAATGCTTTAAAACCTCCCAGACACCCATCACAGCAGCATCTTCGACCCAGTCATTAATAGCCGCTGTTCTTTCACCTCCTGCTGACTTCATAGTAGGTCCGCCAGCTCCGTAAAAAGAAACGCCCGCTGTATTTTCACACAAGGCTTTAATCAAGCAAGCACCGTGCATATCACCACTAACTTCTCCTGCTATGACATAAACTTTTTTTTCTTTCGCTGCGCTCACTAAATAAAACCTAAACGCACAAAAAAAAACTTCAAACTTCAAACAACAAACTTCATTCTATTTCGGTGCACATTGACATTATCACACTTTTTCCAGAAATCGCCCTAGCACCACTAAGCGACAGCATCATTCAGCGGGCACGTGAAAAAGATATCATCACGATCAAAGCTCACCAGCTAAGAGACTGGGCTACAGGAAAACATAGAAAAACAGATGAATACCTCTGCGGAGGTGGCCCAGGCATGTTAATGAAGCCAGAACCCATCTTCGCTGCGGTAGAAGAACTAAAGCGTAAGGACAGTCACGTGATCCTGATGACGCCTCAAGGGAAACCTTTCATGCAGGTTGATGCACAGCGTTTCTCAACTCACTCACACCTCATCATCCTCTGTGGTCATTATGAAGGCATAGACCATCGTGTTATTGAGCAGCTCGTTGATGAAGAAATATCCATCGGTGACTATATTTTAACCAATGGTGCCATTGCTGCGGCCGTCATCACGGACTCCATATGCCGACTCATCCCAGGAGCACTAGGTGACGACCTCTCATCTGTAGAGGAATCATTCAGCGACCCCTCACTTCTAGAAGCCCCAGCTTACACCAAGCCTACTGACTTCCGTGGGTTAAAAGTCCCTGAGGTCCTTCTCAGCGGAAATCACAAAAAAATAGCGGTATGGAAAAAGGAACAAGCTCTAGCGAGAACCAAGAAAAACCGACCTGATTTACTCGAATAATAGAACAATTAAACAAAATTATCATACGCTCCTGTCTTACAGATAGAATCGAGAAAAATATCTTCAAACGTTAGTAATAAAAAGCCTCCATCTCCCACAAATGGAGTGACGGAGCTTCTAGAGTGGCCTCTGAGCCCATGCATCTAAATTCATCAGCAGGACAGCAAAAAGGCCAAGACCTAACTGCTTAAGTGTTTTACATATCACTAAACATTCCTTTAAATAAAGACTTAGCACTACACTAGACCGCCCTAGAGAAATCAATATAAAATGATACTACCCATAGGTCACATAGCTTGCTGCTTCAAAATAAAACAACCTAATGGAATAAAACGATTCCCCCTTTATCCTAACGATATATGATAATTAGAAACAGCTTCTTCATGCTTCTCATGGCACTCGCTCTGACAGCCTGCTCCAGCAAACAAAAACCACTAAAAATCACTGGCTCCACTACTGTCAATCTTCCTGTAGCTGAAGCCGCCGAAACCTTACGCACCAAGTATAACCTAAAAATATTTGTTGATACCCAAGGCGGTTCATCTGGCGGCATCACCGCTATCGGAGAAGGCACCGCAGACATTGGTATGGCATCCAAGTCACTCATAAAGAAAGACCACGACCGCTTTCCCGACGTCAAACTTATTACCACCTCCATCGGCTCAGATGCAGTAGCCCTCGTAGTTGCACCAGACGTCTACAATGGCGGCGTAAAATCACTCACCAAAAAACAGATCCAAGATATCTACGAAAAAAAGGTAACCAATTGGAACCAGCTCGGTGGATCAGACCAACCCATCGTCTTTTACAACAAAGAACCTGGCAGAGGAACCTGGGAGGTCTTCGCAAAATACCTCTACGGAAAAGCCAAATACGCCCCAGAAGTATCCCACCCAGAAGTAGGAGCGAACGAAGAGGCCAGAACCAAGGTATCCACAACACCTGGCGCTATCACCCAGCTTTCCGTTGCCTGGGCTGACAATAAAACTACCTTCGCTCTGAATCTCATTAATGAACAGGGAACTCCCATCGCCCCGACAATAGAAAACATCGCCGAGCAAACCTACCCAATGAATCGCCCACTAAACCTCATCACTCAGGGTCAACCCACTGGAGATATCAAGACCATCATCGATTACCTACTAAGTCCAGAAGGACAAACCTTAGTTGAGAAACACGGTTACCTGCCACTCTTCGACGCCAAATAAACTCCTTCTCCCCCTAATAATAACCGTTGTTTTAAAACACTAACCCCATTACTTTACAAAAAACAGGTGAACAAATCCCTAACAAAAACAGCCTGTTACTTAGGCACTGGCATAATGGCCGCCTTCATATTACTCATGCTCTTCACCTTCGCTATCGAGTCCATACCTGCATGGAAAAATGGTGCCTGGAACATTCTTGCAGGAAAAGAATGGTTCTACCGTTCTGAAAAATTTGGGATGCTCTCCATGATCTACGGATCCGTCATTGTCGCATTCATCGCTATCCTCATCGCAGCCCCGCTAGGAATAGGAACAGCCATCTACACCGCCGAAATTGCACCCAATCGATTCCGTCTTATTATCAAAGCCATAATCGAACTACTCGCTGGTGTGCCTTCTGTTATCTACGGAATACTAGGTATTATCTTTCTCCGCGAATGGATACAAAATGGCCTTCAACTCAACACTGGAGACACCCTTCTCACTGCAGGTATTCTCGTAGGAATCATGATTCTCCCCACCGTCGCTACTCTCTGCGATGACTCATTCCGCTCCATACCTAGCCAACAAAGAGCCGCCTCGAGAGCTCTCGGAATGACCCGCTGGGAAACGATCCTCAATACACTCCTCCCTCAAGCATTCTCAGGTATCACGGCCGCCGTTTTACTAGCACTAGGACGTGGGGCAGGAGAAACTATCGCCGTCATGCTAGTCGTCGGTAGGCAAGACAACCAAGCCCCCTCAAGCATCCTCGATATATCAACATGGTTCAGCTCTGGGCAAACCGTCACCTCCAAACTCGGCGGCTCAGAAGTTCATATCGCCTACGGAGACCCATCCCACTGGCCCGCCATCTCTGCCCTAGCATTAGTCCTCCTAACTGGAGTTAGCCTGCTCACCATTATTGGTAGAAAAATTGTCGTTCATACAAACCATAAAGGAGGCGCGCAATGAACAGAAAACTAAAAAACAACATCGCCACAGCCTTTCTCTCTCTATGTGCCCTCATAGGCATTGGCATATTCCTAGCTATCCTAACAGCTGTAGTTACAAAAGGCATGCATGCCATCAGTTGGTCATTTCTCACCTCAGAAATCGAACAAGCAGGAGCTTCTGGAGGCATCCTTCCGAATCTTATAGGAACCTCCATCTTACTCCTAACGGCAACTATCACAGCGCTTCCTATATCCATTGCTACAGCCTTCCTCATCCGTTACTTTCGTCCTACGGGAAAACTCACCCATATCATCGAAACCCTCCTCTACATACTAAACGGGATTCCCTCCATTCTCATTGGTATCCTAGGTTTCACCCTCTTTGTCCGTAATCTTGAAATAGGTAAATCATGGCTCGTCGGCGGCTCCCTCCTAGGCATCATGATTGTCCCCACCATCACCATCATACTCGCAGAAAGAATCTCCGCCATCCCTGATATCTACACGCAAGCCGCCCGCGGGCTCGGTATGTCACAAGCCACCACAGCCCGTAAAGTCATCCTACCACGCTGTTGGGCATCCATTATTACTGGACTTCTCTTAGGCCTAGCCAGAGCAGCTGGAGAGACAGCACCTATCCTCTTCACCGCCACCGTATTCTCAGGCGCGTTCCTCCCAGAAGGCATTACAGACTCACCTATCCTCTCGCTGCCCTATCATATCTTCGTCCTCGCACAAGACTCCTTAGAAATAGCCTCTGGAAACCTCTGGGGATCTGCCCTCGTCCTTCTAACTCTCGTCTTCACGCTCTCACTCATCGCGCTCCCCATAAGACTTAAAGCCCACGACGAATCACGCCATGCATGAACCAACAAAACAACAAATCGTCGACGACCCCATCCTCGAAGTCCGTGACCTTTGTGTATCCCACAAGCAGCTTTGCGTCTTTAACAAAACTACCCTTAGTTTTCAAAAAAATGCCGTCACAGCCATCACGGGTCCCTCTGGAGCAGGGAAATCTACCTTTCTAAAATGCCTAAACCGCCTCATCGATTTCACCCCAGAACTAAAAGTCACAGGCGACGTCACCCTGCACGGGAAAAATATCCGTCAGCCTGACACCGATCCTGACCAACTCCGCACCCACGTAGCCACCCTCTTCCAACAACCAGTCCTCTTCCCTGGATCCATCCAGAAAAATGTCCTCTTTGGTATTCAACACCAACCTGACTACAAGAAATCCGAAGCGGACCAAATTGTAGAACAAGCCTTAAAATCGGCAGCCCTCTGGGAAGAAGTCAAAGACCGACTATCAGCGCCAGCTACTAACCTCTCTGTGGGCCAGCGCCAACGTCTTTGCCTAGCCAGAATCCTAACGATGAAACCAGAAGTCATCCTCATGGACGAACCCACCAGTGCTCTCGACCCAGCCTCCACCACCGCTATCGAAGAACTCATTCTCTCACTAAAAGGTACTACCACCATCATCATCGTTACCCACAACGAAAGCCAAGCCACACGTCTAGCAGATAGGAAAATCCACTTCATCGTCAGTCAAGGAGCTTGTAGCATAACAACAATTTAATAATCTATCCTGATATAATCCCCCCCTAATCCAGGAAAGACCCTTTAATATTAAAATCTGCTGTATATAGTTGCATTCAGCTATTTGTTACGTATCAAGCGGTAAACTTACAAACCCAGCTATCATAAAATCATTCTGAAAATGAAAATCACGCTCTTTACTAAAACATCATTGCCAGTTTTGTTCACCACGCTTCTCAGTTTTCTAGCTGTTGCGCATGCTGATACAGAAAAAAACAAAGCTCTTCACCTCTGGTATGATGAGGAAGCGCCTAATACTGACATGGGCTGGGTGAATCGTTCCATCCCCCTAGGCAATGGATACATGGGTATTAATCTCTTCGGTGGCACAGAAAGTGAGCGTATCCAAATCACGGAAAACAGCCTTTTCGATGGCCCTTCTAAACCAGGTTTATACCGCAGAGGCCTCAGTAACTTCGCAGAGATCTACATTGATTTCAACCACAAGAACGTCAGTAACTACAAAAGAGAACTAGACCTCCGCCAAGGAACTTCCTCGGTGCAATATGATAATGACGGAGTAACCTATACCCGCGAATTCTTCGCCAGCTATCCTGATAAAGTAACGGTGACACGACTCACTTCCTCAACTGAGAAAGCACTCTCCTTTACACTTCGTCCAACTATTCCTTACTTAGGAGAAACGAGAACGGGAACCGTTGTTGCCGAGGGCGACACCGTCACCCTTTCCGGAACCATGAAGCATTATCAAATCGACTATGAGGGACAACTCAAAGTCATCGCTGATGGTGGGAATATGAAATCTAATGACGACGGCACCATCACAGTCACTGACGCGAACAGCGCTATGATAGTGATAGCCGTGGGAACGAATTACCAAATTGACCCAAAAGTATTCCTAGAAAACGACAATGCCAAAAAACTAGCAGGATTCCCCCACCCGCATGAAAAAGTAAGTAACTACATCGCACAGGCTTCCGCGAAAACTTACGATGATTTGTTATCTAATCACCAAGCCGACTACAAAGAGCTATTTGACCGTGTCAGTCTAGATCTAGGGGCCAAATTACCAAGTATCACCACTGATCAATTAGTTGATGCATATCCTAAAGGAGAATATAGCCGATACCTAGAAGAGCTCGCCTTCTACTTTGGTCGTTACATGCTGATCTGTTCGTCCAGAAAGAACACTCTCCCTCCTAACCTACAGGGAATCTGGAACGTCTATGAAAAACCGCCTTGGTCATCCCAATACCTTCATGACACCAATGTTCAAATGGCATACGCACCTGTGTTCAGTGCCAATCTACCCGAACTATTCGAGTCTTACGCCGACTATTTCCTAGCTTTCAAACCTAGGCAAAGCGCCTACGCCACGCAATATGTTAAAAAGTATAACAAGTCTCAGCTCGACCCAAATGGCAACAATGGCTGGTCTGGTCCGTTCTGGGCAAGCCCCTATATCATCCCAGGGAAGTCACAAATGGCAGGGTTCGGCACAGGATCCTGGGTAGCTCAAATGTTCTGGGACTACTATGACTTTACTCGTGATGAATCATTACTAAAAGAAAAGGTTTACCCAGTAATGTATGAGCAGGCAAACTTCGTCTCGAGGTTCGTGCAAGAAATCGATGGCGCCTTATTAGCAAATCCATCTTCATCACCCGAACAGGATAAGCGTAACACCATAGGCACGACCTTTGACCAACAAATGTTCTATGAGAACCACCACAATACGCTTAAAGCCGCAAAAATTCTCAACCGAACCGATGACCGTTTAGAAGTCTATGAGAAACAACTCGCTCAGCTTGAGCCAATCAACATTGGAAAATCTGGACAGATTAAGGAGTTTCGTCAGGAAGAATACTATGGTGAATTTGGGGACCCTCACCACAGACACACGTCTATGTTACTTGGAGAATACCCTGGTCAACTGATCAACGATACCACCCCAGCTTGGTTAGACGCAGTAGAAGTAAGCCTCACTAAGCGCACCAATAAATCCAATATTGGCTGGGCTCGTGCAGAGCGTGTCTCTTTTTGGGCCAGAGTGCATGATGGCGAAGAGTCCTACACCTTCTATCGAGACTTATTAGAGAAAAACTTCCTCCACAACCTATTTAATGATCACCGCGGTGGTCCCCTCTTCCAAGCAGATGGTAATTACGGTGCTACAGCCGGAGTTGCAGAAATGCTGATGCAAAGCCAAGATTATGTCATCTCACCTCTTACCGCCATTCCATCCGCTTGGCCATCAGGGAGCTTCAGTGGGCTTCTTGCTCGAGGAAATTTTGAAGTTTCAGCTGAGTGGAAAGAAGGAAAAGCTACTCGCATAGAGGTTCTATCAAAATCTGGTGGTGAAATGAAACTAAGATACCCAAATGTCACCAAAGCAACTGTTACGACTAGTGATGGCGCAAAAGTTTCTTTTGAAACAGCAGGAACAGATATTATTAAGGTATCTACCACAAAGGGCAAAACATACCTTATAACAGAACTCCCAAGTCACACTCTCGTTGCCGCTCCATCTGACCTGAAGATCAAAGCAAATGGCAAGTCTCAGATTGAACTAAGTTGGACCAAGAGTTCAAACGCAACATCCTACAACCTCTACCGAGCACTTGGAAACTCACCCTCTTATGAGCTAGTAGAAAAAAGCATCACTGCCACAGAATACAATTATCAACCCTCTGACACAAAAGACGTAGAGCAAATGACACTTAAGGTCATCGCCGTTGATAGCAATAAACGTGAAAGCAGAAAAGGAGCCACTACGATTTGGCTAAAGTCTGAGTAACACTTCATAGTCCTGATAAGTTAAAGTATATGCAAACTACTTTTTACACCTTCATCGTATTCATTATGTCATTCACTTTATCAAAAGCTGAAGGGACTATTATCCCAAAAGATAGTAAGAGCGAGTGGGATTTCCGAGGAGAAGTTTCCGCGTTTTTTCTAGGAAGTGAATCAGCAAAGAAGCTTCCAGACTGTAAGACATACGAAGAATTAAGGGACACATTAGAAAAAGCTATCCCCGAACTAATCAAAAGCCGATACTGAGGAGCTTATCAAGGGGCCTGTAGTTGCAGGCTGGCACTCATCAGAACTTACTTAATTCTGGGAGAAACAGAGAAAGCAGATAAAATGCTAAAAGATGCTGGAGGAAGTAATTTATTTCTAAGTTATACTGTTCAGGAGAAGTGTTCAAAGTCAAAGGCTGAACAAGTTACCCCAGTTGATGGTAACAAGCGTGAAAGCAGACAGTAAAAGCGGCTAGGCATACAGATCGCAACTGCATGATATGAGTTATCAAAAACGACTCCTTCTATTTAGAGCAGTGGATGTGTAGACTAAAACTTCACTAATCGCTTGCTTGGATAAAAGTCAGATTTTGATTAGTTAATCAGCAAATACTTGTTACCATCTGCTCCAATGTCCGAGTCAAAACCTCCAGAAAAACAGCATAGCACGAGCGCCAGAGGGAAGAAAAAGCATAGATCGAAACCGCTACAGAACAAAAAGCGCAAATTACAAAAGTTTAAAGGTAAAGCGATCCCTAGAGGTAAAAGACCTAAGAAGAGGTAAAAGCCTCAAGTAGAAAGCTTATTGACGTCAGCGCGGCTTGCAAGGGATTCAGTAGTGATCTTCTAGCACGTCTTCTCCACTAACGGGGTCAGCCGTTATCACAATAATGACGCCAAAGTAAAAAAGGCGCAGTGTTGCTAACGATTGGGGTGAAACTAAAAACAATTCTGTAAAATCCGGCTGAATCTGCTTAAAAAGCTCTATCAACCTATTTTTCATTTAAACCACTATGATTATTTCACCTAAAATTCGAGGATTCATCTGCACAACGTCGCACCCCGATGGCTGTGCTGCCCATGTGCAAGAGCAGATCGCTCATGTAAAGTCCCAGCCTAAGCTTGAGAACGGTCCTAAAAATGTACTCGTGATCGGTGCGTCTGCTGGCTACGGGCTGGCTTCACGTATCGTGCCTGCATTCGGGTCTGGAGCTAATACTCTCGGCGTCTTTTTTGAAAAGCCAGGAAGCGAAAGAAAGTCAGGCTCTGCTGGCTGGTATAACTCTGCCGAGTTTGAAAAAGCAGCTACTGCGGAGGGTCTATTCGCCAAGTCACTTAATGGTGATGCTTTCTCCCATGAGCTTAAGCAACAGGCTCTTGATATTATCAAAAACGAAATGGGTGGTAAGATAGACCTTGTTGTTTACTCACTCGCCTCCCCTCGCCGCACTGATCCAGATTCAGGTGAGGTATTCAAATCAGTTCTTAAAACAACAGGTGGCGACTACACGAACAAGACACTAAACACTGATAAAGGTGAAGTGCAGGAAGTAACTATCGGAGCTGCCACAGAGGAAGAGGTAGAACATACGATTAAAGTCATGGGTGGTGAAGACTGGGAATACTGGATTAACAGCCTATTCGACGCTCAAGTTCTCTCTGAGGGAGTTAAAACTGTCGCCTACTCATACATCGGCCCTGAGCTGACATGGCCTATCTACACAGATGGCACAATCGGTCAGGCGAAAAAAGACGTAGAAACATCATGCGCTAAGATCGACGCGAAGCTTAGTGACGCACTCGGTGGCTGCGCTTATGTATCAGTTAATAAAGCCCTCGTTACTCAGGCTTCATCAGCTATCCCTGTGGTGCCACTTTACATCTCTATTCTTTATAAAGAAATGAAGGCTAAAGGTATTCATGAAGGATGCATCGAACAGATCCAACGCCTTATGTCAGACCGATTATACGGTGAAGACTTACAGCTAGATGACGCAGGCCGCATTCGTCTAGATGACTGGGAAATGCGCGAAGATATCCAGGCAGCTGTGCAGGCGTCCTGGAATAAAGTCTCAAATGAAAATTTCGGGGAACTAGCTGATTTCGCTGGTTACCAGAAAGAGTTTCTTAAGCTCTTCGGTTTCGGTCTAGATGGCGTAAACTATGATGCCGATACAGATCCAGCAACAGCCCCTGCTTCATTAGCATAGGTAAATCACCTGTTTCATCATTACTTTCAGCGGCACCTAAAATATTTATAGGTGCCGTTTTAGCTTCCCTTCATCCTATTTAACATGCCCAGTAAAGACCGAGCCGACACGATCCTTGTTTCCCGCGGACTCTGTGATTCAAGAGAGCAAGCTAAACGACTAATCCTAGCTGGCGAAGTCATGGATGGAACAACGGTGATACCAAAACCGAGCACAAAGGTAAGCTTAAACGCTGAGCTAAAACTAAAAAATAAACCTAAATATGTAGGGCGTGGTGGTTTTAAAATAGAAGGTGCTCTTAACGCATTCAAGATCGATCCCACGGGTATGACCTGCCTCGATGTAGGTTCATCGACAGGAGGTTTTACCGACTGCTTGCTACAATATGGAGCAGTCCGTGTGCATGCCATCGATGTAGGCACGAATCAACTCGTCTGGAAACTGCGTAACGACCCTAGAGTGGTGGTCAAAGAGCAATTCAATGCCCGCCACATGACACCAGACGACATCGGTGAAAAAATCGACCTCGCAGTAACTGATGTTTCATTCATCTCACTTACTAAGATACTTCCCCCCATGTTCTCTACCCTTAAAAAAGACGGACAAATCGTCTGCCTGATCAAACCTCAGTTTGAGCTGAACCGAGAAGATATTGGTAAGGGCGGTATTGTACGTGACCCAGCAATGCACCAGCAAGCTGTAGATAAGATAAAACGGTTTGTCACTGAGGAACTAAACCACGAATGGATCGACTGCATTGACTCCCCCATCACAGGAACTGATGGGAACCGGGAGTTCCTAGCATGGCTGAAGTGTGGTTAGGCTTCTTACATTTCAAAGTAATCGCCGCCCACTTCTTTTAAATCCTCTAGCGTGGAAGACATATCTTTCTGCTTATCCCAGACTTCTTTTAACACATAAACGGGAGCCTGCTGACGGACGGCAAGAGCGATACAGTCACTAGGCCGCGCGTCTATTTCCACCACCTTACGTTCCATGATTTCATTTTCAGCAATCATAAAGAGCCGCGCATAATAAACCTCACCATCTGCTTCAACGATGGTGACCCTATCCACCTTAGCGCCAAAGACATCGAGCACCTGAGAAAACAAATCATGTGTAAGAGGCCGTGGAGGTTTCACCCCAGACATCACTGCATTGATCGAAGCTCCAATACTAGGCTCGATGTATATAACGATCGATTTCTCACCGTCACCTAAAAACACAGCACAACCAGCAGGAGTCGGCATCAAAGCTACCGGCTCAACCCTAACATAGTTACTCATCTAGTGATGTAAATTTACACTATCAACTACACCGTGGTCGATACGCTCTAAATACTTACGAGAGATCGAGACATACTTCTCAGCCCACGCTTTCACTCCTTCTTGCTCTTCTTCACTCAGAGTTCTCACCACTTTAGCGGGGCTACCTAATACGAGTGATCCTGGAGGAATCTCCATCCCCCCTGTAACCAGAGCTTGTGCACCGATAATAGAGCGTTCACCGATGACCGCTCCATCTAGAATACAAGCTCCCATACCTACTAAAACCTCATCCTTCACAGTACAGGCGTGCAAGATAGCGCTATGACCGACTGTAACAAACTCGCCTATACGCACACCAAAGTCATCTGCTAGATGAATCACTACATTATCCTGAATATTCGAGTGAGAACCCACTACAATATCGTTAATATCACCTCTCAGGGTAGTGTTATACCAGACACTAGCTCCATCACCGATCGTTACGCGCCCGATAATATCAGCGCTAGATGCAATATAAGCACTAGAATGAATATTAGGGGCAATATCATCAAAAGTTTCTATAGCCATAGTTTTACTATAAACTAATTTTGTGCCTTTCACAAGTTGCAATAGTTATGAAGCAATGTAATGCTGACTCTGAGTTGCCTGAAAACAAAGCAACAAAATCTACTCAATTATGAAGGAAACCCTTATCGTTCTAGCTACGATTATTTTTGGCTTTGCTCTACGTTCATGTAAAACAACGGTTTTACGTAAACTAGGGGCACTGGTGATGCTAATAGCATCAGCCATGTGTGTATTCTTCATCAGTGACAGTATACTCATGGGGGTCTTCGCTGCTTCTGCGTGGTTCATCCTTCCATGGGTAGAGCTCATGACACGTATCCGTAAACTACGGATGCCTATCACAAATACTCTACAGCAGCGATTTTCTGTTAACCTCGCTGCATTTCCTGATGCCCAGACTCATATAAGGACATTAGAAAACGAAGGGTTCGAGCATATCAGGAACGCTGGCTGGAACCTCGGCGGCATGGACCAGCTCTTCCAGCTATACTGGAATGCTGAGACAAAAGCTGTCGCCGCACTCTGCCTCTGTGAGCAGTCTCACATCACCTTCTCATACCTAACAATTACATCACGTGACCTTAAAAACGGAGTTTGGCGCACTACTAACTTTCCATTTTCACCTAATCTAAAACTATCACCTAAGGTCCACTGGAACCAAATTAGCTGCGTAAACGAGTGTGCTAAAAAAGTGATAGAAAAACATAGCTCATTCCTTCTAAAAAATGGTTTTTGCAATGATACATTAAGTATACCGGACCCCGACCACATCGAACAAGAGATCGAATCTGAGCTTAATAAACAGATCAACCATAATCTAAAAGCTGGTATCATAACGGCTGCAGATGAAGTTCATTTCCGCTACACACCAAAAGGTTTATTCTTTCTATGGTGCCAATCAATCAAAGATATGATCAGACTCTGCTAGCAAGGTAGAGCATCAAAAACTATTATGTCACTCTGGAGAAAACTGCTTATTGGAAAATGGAGCTGGAGTCGTCCATTAAAGTCCATTGCTTCTATTTATATAATCATTGCAGCTGTTGCCTGGTTCATACCTGAAAAAATACTTTTTCACCCTCCTCCATCGAATTACTCTGATGGAGAAAATGGCTACAGCTCCATAACAAACAGTAACAACCAAAAGGTAGGTATCTTTTACCAACCAGCTAAACAGAACATGCCGACCATATTATGGTCACATGGAAACGGTGAAGACATAGGTCTTTTACATCATTTATTCGTTAACTTTTCATACCAAGGCTTTGGTATATTAGCCTACGACTACCCTGGCTATGGTATCAGTGAAGGTAAGCCAACAGAGCCTGGCTGCCATGAAAATGCAGCAGCTTCATGGGAACATCTTACTCACGACCTCAAAATCGACCCTGAAAACATCATTATCTATGGCCAATCTGTAGGAAGCGGCCCAGCTACTCAGCTAGCCTCTGAAAAAAATTCAGCCGGGCTAATTTTAGTATCTCCATTTACATCAGCATTCAGAGTAGCCACTCGTATACCTCTATTTGCAGGTGATTTATTTAAAAATCTCGAACTTATAAGCGATGTCCATGAACCCTTACTTATTATCCACGGGGAAAAAGATAAGGTCATCCCATCATCGCATGGTAAAAAGCTCTATCAACTACATACAGGAGAAAAAACTCTTCTTACCTTTGACGAGTCAGGGCATAATGATATCTATTACTATGAAGAAGAAGCCATCATTCAAGCCATCGTAGATTTCCATCAAAAAAACAAATCTACAAAAGTTCAATCAGATCAGAGTCTGACATCAAAAAAATCTAACAAAACAGCGCGATAAACTTGCCGTTTAAACTCAGGTAACCATTTCAACTTAAAGTCTTCTGGTTTAATCCACTTATAATCAACAAATTCAGGTGACTTCTGATCAAGGTCGATCTCAGGAGCCCCCTTCTTAAGCCGACAGAGAAAATAAGTTTGGGTCTGGCCATCATAATTTTTGCCGTTTTTCTTGACCTTACTCGAATACAAATATGAGTAACCGCTTGCTTGCTCTAAAACTTTATAGCTCTTACGAGGCAGCCCTATTTCCTCCTTCACCTCTCGAGCTAACGCCTCAGAAAGCTCTTCACCTGCGTCCACACCGCCCTGAGGGAACTGCCAGGCACCGTTTCCTCCCACTCGTTCACAAATAAGTAGTTTACCCTTTCGGTTCAGTAATAACAAAGCTACATTAGATCTATATTTGGCCATGGTCGGTTCATCCTTTTATCATTACGGAATAATGAATCAAGAATTTGACAGACTTTTTCATCCACACAATATCCCTCCACCATCTCATGCGTAAACGTGCCTCAAAATTCAAAAAGACTCCTAAAAAGCATCAGCCTAAAAGTCTAAAAATCATTCACGAAGATCGTGACATCGTCGTGATTGATAAACCCAGTGGATTACTCACCGTGGGGAATGAAAGGCAGCGCGACAAGACTGTCATAGCTTTTCTGAATGATTATGTCCGCAAAGGCGTCGTGAAATCACGGAATCGTGTCTACACAGTTCATAGACTTGATCGCGAAACATCAGGTATTTTAGTTTTTGCCAAAAGTAAAGACGCGCAAGAATACCTACAAGACGAGGCACCTAAATTTAAAAAGACTTACCATGCCATTGTTCATGGTCTGCTCGACCCAGAGGAAGGAAGTATCAAATCCTACCTAGCTGAAAACGGGGTGCATAAAATGTTTACCACAAAAGATGCAAGAAAAGGTAAACACTCGGAAACTTGCTATAAAACAGTCAAAACATCAGCTAAATACTCCTTAGTCAAACTTACTCTACCAACATCAAGGAAGCACCAAATCCGAGTCCATCTCTCTGATAAAGGTCACCCTGTAGCTGGAGATAAAAAATACAACGAAGATGAGAAAGGTATCAAACGGCTAACACTACACGCAACCAGCATCGTCATCACCCACCCTTTCACCAAGAAAGAGATGACGTTTACATCTGAGCTACCATCATACTTCGAGAGCTTTGTAAAACTCCCTGAGGGTAAAAAGAACGCGGAATAACTCAGACTTTCGTCTCAAGCCAGTGCCCCTGGTAATACTTCGTAACAAACACGATCGCCTGCACCAGCACGTCTAGCATCATAACCTGCCATACATTGAGCAAGCTCATCTCAAAATAATGCATAGCAAGCCACAGAGCAATCACACGGATGCCTATCTGCGAGATGAAGGCGTAGCGTGTCACCATACGCGTGGCACCAGCTCCACGCAAAGACATCTTCATCACCATCATGGTAGCTGCTACCACCTGAAAACAGCCGGTGAAACGTAAGGTCGAAGCCGCTGCATCTAACTGATACGGTTCTACATTACCAAACATAGTCAGCACCTCCTTATTGAAAATAGCGATAAGAACGCCAGATCCCCCCATCGTTACCAAAGCTAAGAACCAGCAGTAACGCACCGACTTCTTCGCCATCTCCTTATCACCAGCACCTAGATACTGGCCCACTAGCGTACTAGCAGCTAGGCCAACCGCAAACCCTGGCATAAAACTGAGCGACTCCAGCCTAACAACCATAGCATGAGCCCCCACAGCCCCTTGTTGTAACTGACCGATAAAGGATACCGCCACAACATTTACTGACCAAATAATCAGGATTTCTATCATAGCTGGGAAACTAATATTAAGAATCCGGGCTACCGTCTCACGGTGAAACAAAAGATACTTTTTCCTCAGAACAAAGCTCTCCCCCGAAGCCCCCTGCTTATCGACTTTATCCCGCGGTGATAAAAACCATAAAATCAAAGCGGCACCGAGCACCCAGCTCCAGAAACTCCCCCATGCTAGCCCAGCGATCCCCCAGTCTAAACGATAAACAAAAGCTAAGCTCAAAACGACATTCACCGCATTCACTAAACACATGACAAGAAACGGCTTCATCGTCTCGCCATAACCACGAAGACAACTACCAGCGACAAACACCACCCCACTCATCGGAGCAGAAAAGGCGAGGATCCTCATGTAACTAATCAGGTATTCACTAGCTTGCTCATTAAGACTAAAGAACGAAGCCAAGTAAGGCACGGTAAACCAGATCAAGGCACCACTGAAAACACCAGAAACCACAGCTAGTGACAACGACTGCCCAAGGGCCAACCGAGCTATTTTCATATCTCTAGCACCTGTCGAGCGCGAGATAACAGCAACAGCACCTGTGCCCATAGCTCCCTGAATAATCATCAAAAGCCACATCAAATACAATGATGCCCCCATCATATCCATAATCGTGCTCGCCTCCTGCCCCCTTTCCATTCTTCCAGCCAGCATCATATCTACAAAACCAACAGCAACCCCCATCAAATTCTGTAAAAACGGCCACAGCGCCAATACCGTAATCTGACGAGTTAATGACATACCGCCCAGCATACCAGTCAAAGGCATCGCTTGCCCACTATCTGACTGTATAGCTAGCTGCGAATCTACTTTCTCTGAAGGTGCCTTCATTTAACGTAGCCACACCTACATCACTTCAGGCTATAAGTAACGACAAATACCTCTGCCACACACAGACCTAACAGAGTTAAACTCCGCAGAACAAAAATCAATACCAGATATAAAAATTTGGCAGCTACCTACACCGGCCTCGTCAACAAAGTCCTAATACTATTCCTTTGCAGCTTACACCAAACCACACATAAGCTGACGCCTTATTATTCAGGCTCTATACCCTCGACTAAAACAATAGCATCTTGGTAATCTCCGTTTTTCGCCTCTTCATAGCAAATCATATAAGCATTTTTCAGTTCACGGCCTAAAAAGTTTTCTATTTTAAATATCCTAGCGGTATGAGTAATAGTCGCTCCTTTTGATTTACCAGCATAGGTAGAAGAGGTGTAGTGCTTACCCTTATAGTAAAAGCCAAAAGTTTCAGCGCACATTTCAGCCGGTATAATAAAATTCGGCTTAGCCGCAAAAGAGGCCTCCCCGCTTTTTTCTGAAGGGAAAAGCCTCTGATGAGCATCTGGCACAGCTTCAGAAATATCAGAAAAAACACCTATTTTACGAAAACTCTCACCATCATCCATAGCGAAACCTATCTCAGGAGCTCCTACTGGAGAGTAACGTGCAATCAATGTAATCGACATTTCCTTAACTCCTTTGGCAAGGCGAAATGTTTCAACCCGCTGTGAGTCTCCAACATTTTCGTCCTCTGTAGAATAAGTATGACGGTCACCTCCTAGATCTGCTTTCACCCCTAAAGCTTTAAAAATTTTATATAAAGACGGTTCATTCTTCCCCTCAAATTTTTCTATAGCAAGGCCATGAAGGTTATAGATATCTTTACCCTCTGGTTTTCTAACCTCCAGTGTCGCTGAATAGAGCCCCTTCTTTTGATTCGGTGCTAGTCTTACTTCATAATTACCCGAAGCATCTTTATTAATAGTAAAAGCTGATTTCTGTTCACCTAATATTTCATAGGTGTTCTCACTTTTACATTCTATGACATAAGCTTGTGTTTCACGCTCCCCTACCCGGCTTAATGTAACATGATATTGCGCAAATAACTCAGAACAGCAGGCTAAACACATAAGAGCAATCACTTTTAGACTACTCCATTGATTATACTGACGTGACCTCAAAAAGTTAGACTCTTTATAACTGTAGCATTGAGTTCTATTGATGTTGGAGTGGTTCAATGTATTAAGGGTAAAAGTTAGATGGAAGTGGTAAAGCCTTTATAACGTTGCTTTAACGCCAAAAAACATTGAAGCCCAAATACCTTTACCTCCGCGAGGAGGATCGTGAAGTAATACACTAAATGACGAAAGCAGAAAATACTCAAATCACCCCCCTAAGCTCTTCGGCTTTAGCCAAGAAAAGGCAAACAAGGCACTGAAGCATAATACAGGCAAATAAAAAGCCGCGGTGAAAGTTAGCTGAAGAGTTGGAACTTCTTCATCATAACTTTCACCAACAGTAAATATTACATAACCTCAACTTTGGCGTCTGAAACTTTCACAGGGAATCGTCTTTGGAACGAATCAGCTTCCTTTAGTAGCCTTCCGAAAAACAAAACGGCGGCAGTGGAGAGAAATACTCCTCCGGTGAGTATACCGAAGCCGCTGATGGTATCGAGTCCGCTGAATAGCCACATCAGTAAACTAAACCCCATAACACCCAGCCCACTAAAGGCTAGTCCAGCCACAACCAAGTAAGCTGAAAGTTTTAATACTAGACTGATGCGCTTACTTACTAATTCATATGTTTCTTTATTCATAACGCTGAGGATCATTCCCTAGCTTTATGAAAACATGATGAAGACTATGTGAAAAAAAGGTGAATTTCCCGCTAATTATAAAATCAACATACAATCACCGTATGAGAAAAATCGATACTCTTCATCCACTGCCTCCTGATAAGCCTTTAGAACTAGCTCGCGACTCGCGAAAGCGGAAACCAGCATAATCAGCGTGCTCTGTGGCAGATGAAAGTTAGTTAGTAAGCAGTCGACTACTTTAAAGTCATACGGAGGATTGATGAAAATATTCGTCTCACCAGATACTTCCTCTAGCCTAGCGGACTCTCTACCAAGACTCTCTAACACCCTAGTGCAGGTTGTCCCTGTAGAAATAATGCGCCCACCTTCTTCCTTCGCCTTATTAATTTTTTCTGCTGTCTGACTAGATAGGTGGTATCGCTCAGAATGCATTTCATGATCCTCGATAAACTCAGCTTTGACAGGCCTGAATGTGCCAACACCAACATGAAGCGTTAGAAACTCGTGATTGATACCCGATAATATCTCAGGAGTGAAATGCAGTCCTGCTGTGGGTGCTGCAATAGCCCCCTCTTCACGCGCAAAGGTCGTCTGATAGCGGTCTCTATCTGCACGATCACTCTCACGGTTCATGTAGTGTGGTAGTGCTAACTGACCATATTCCTCCTCATCCACTTCTTTATCCCAGCGGATAACCCTATTGCCACTTTCTAAAACTTCAGTCACCGTTCCGGTAGAGTCACCGATCTGCATCGTTCTTCCCGATTTCATTTTTTTACCGGGACGCACCAAGCACTCCCACTCAAGAACATTTAACTTCTGAGTGCAGACGATTTCTATTTTTTCATCATTAGAGAAGAAGCGCGCTGGAGTTACCTTGGTATCGTTGAGAACTAAGAGGTCATCGGCTCCTATATACTCGCTGATATCAGTAAACATACGATGCTCGATCACCCCAGTATCACGATGAATAACCATCATCCGTGATGCTGCACGGTTCTCTAGAGGCCTGCTGGCAATCAGGTTTTCAGGTAAGTGGTAGTCAAAATCAGTAGTTTTCAGCACACGCGGAGTGTTCAGTGATATTTTTTTAGTTTCAAGGATGGAATTCCATCAAAAATAAAGTGTATACTCTCCGTGTGAAGGATTTAACACCTCAACCATTGTCTGTAAGCGGTAAATTCTTCCGGTCAGATCAGCGTCGAGTATTTTTAAAAATGGTCACTTACGGCCCCTTCCCTGAACCACTGCCTGACCACCAGCTGGAATTAAAACGAGTAGCTGCTACAGGGTTCAATGCTATACGAGTCTATACCCAGCCTTCCGCACAACTACTCAATGCTGCAAAAAATCACGGACTCTGGGTTTTTGTAGGTATCGAGTGGCAGTCTGGCTTAGACTTTATCCAGTCGCCGCCTTTACTTACTGCAGCGCATATTACCCTAAAAGAAGGCTTAGAAAAATGGGGGCATCACCCAGCTGTCGCAGGAGTATTTATAGCCAATGAAATACCAGCAGACATGGTTCGCTGGATGAACCCAGTAAAAGTTAGGCAAGCATTAGAAAACCTCGTCGATAAAGGTAAGAGCATCTGCCCGCATCTACTCTTTGCTTACTCTAACTTCCCCACAACTGAATACCTAGAACCTAACAACTCAGACTTCACCGCTGTAAATGTTTATCTAGAACAACAGAGTGATTTTTCCAGTTACTTACCTCGCCTGCATAATATTGCTGGAGACCGACCTGTTGTCATCAGTGAGTTTGGTCTTGATACACAGAGCAATACAGAGTCTCAGCAAAAGGAAACTCTGGCATGGTATATTCACGAGTGCCTTACATCCGGATTAGCTGGATCTACTATTTATGCATGGTCTGATCGCTGGTTAAATGGGACCCGGATTATGGATGACTGGTCATTTGGTCTCACCAGACGAGATGGTAGCGCTAAGCCCACACTAGAATATCTTTCTAACACCCTACCGGATATTCAGACTCCAGAAGATGGTATTTCACTAGCACACTACCCTAAGTTTTCGGTTGTCGTCTGCACCCATAACGGTGGTGACTTTATCTACGAATGCCTGTGTGCATTACAAAAAATAAATTACCCAGATTACGAGATCATCGTCGTTAATGATGGATCAACAGATAACACAGCAGACGTCGTCCAGAAGTTCAAAGACATCCGGTTAATCAACCTTCAGCACGCAGGTTTAAGTGCTGCTAGAAACTATGGAGCTAAAGAAGCCACTGGCGACATCATCGCCTACACCGATGACGACTGCGCACCTGACGCCGGCTGGCTACTGTGGCTAGCTCATGCTTTCGAAAAAAATGACTGGGATGCCTGCGGGGGGCCTAATTTACCACCCCGCCCTATCACTTGCTCAGAAAGCAGTTCACTCGATCGGCATCACGCTACTGATGAAGCCATTGTAGCGGCAGCACCTGGTGCACCATCTCACGTTTTACTCTCTGACCAGGAAGCTGAGCATATCCCCGGATGTAATATGGTCATTAAAAAGTCTGTTCTCCAAGCCATCGATGGGTTCAGGGCTCAATACCGCGCCGCTGGTGATGATGTAGATCTCTGCTGGAGGCTAACAGAGGGAGGCTACAGCATAGGATTTCACGCTGCCGCATTTGTCTGGCACAGACGAAGAGCTACCATATGGAAATACTTCAAACAGCAGATAGGCTACGGCAAAGCTGAAGCTCTACTGATGAAAGACCATCCTGACAAATTCAGACGAGGTTGTGGTGCTCGCTGGGAAGGTTGTATTTATCTGGGCAGTGTCATGAGTGTTAACTCAGGAAGTTTCATCTATCACGGAGCTATGGGGTCAGCTGCTTACCAGCAAATCCAGACACATATGCAGCCCCTGCGCCCTCTGATTCGCGAATACGATACAGCACGAGCTCATCGTAGACTCAAACTCGCGAACACTCTCCAGCCATGGATTAGAAAATGGTCACGCTGGAAGCATAGCCGCTCCTTCCTAAAAACTATCAAAAAAGTCGCGCCTTCTGAAAAGTCGAAAATTTCTACTAAATCAGAAGCCACAGAGGTATCAGCGCTAAAATGGTGGTCAGAGGATAGACTACAGCGAGAAAGCGTTCTCGACCTTCTTCTTGATCAGGGATGGAAGGCTATTGAAAATGATAGTCACTGGGATCTCAGCTCTGCGTCGGCTCATTGTTTAATAGCATGCGAGCAGCACGCTAAAGGAACCGTCATCCTCACCCGCTTAAGAACCCCTCAAAAAAATAGAGCTCAAATATCTACTGACTTTCAACAAATCCTGAAGAACTCAAATCTACAGCTGATGTAAATAGCTGACATTTTCATTAGCGTTATAATCATCCTGTGCGATTGTAACAGGTAGAAAGATAAGATTGTGCTTAAATTCTAATCAACAAATTGAGGTAACTACTTACCCCTCATAAAAACATAGAAAACTATACAATGAATACAGAAGATAATTATAACGAAGAATCTACAGAAGAGACTACTAACCCTACTAAACAAAGCTTTGAGTCATGCTCAGACGCATTTAAAGCTGGCTGTGACGCAGCGAGTGAAAAGGCCAAAGAAGCCGCTCCTAAGGTAAAAAAAGCTCTCGCTGACGCGGTCTATGACATCGCCTACAATAGCACATACGGTGCTGTATTCGCAGGAGCCTTCGCAAAAGAGTTCATCCCAGACAACATCAAGGAAGCTATGGATAAAGCAGTCAATGAAGGCACCGTAGCTGGAAAAAATGCTGCCGATAAAATGCGTGAGAAGGCAAAAGCAGCCACGACAAAGTCTGAATGCGATCATACAGATAGCTGCGAAGCTCCTCAGATCGCCTAAACAGGAAAACAATTTCCCATATTAAGTAACGTGCAAACCGTCATCTCAGGCAACTGGGCTGGCGGTTTTCATATAGAGCTATAAGCTCACAGCTAATCAATAATACCAAGAAGGCACCAAAATCCATCCAAGTAGATGCAGGCAATGACACTAGTATAACTAGTTTTAATCATAACAAACATCCTTCATAAAGGCCGTTCACGCCCGCCAGCAACAAACGTAACAAAACTAAATCTTCGAAAAACTAGGCCCCCCGCTTCTTAATTCTTCAGGTGCCATTTAATGCGCTCTTCCATCACATCAAAAAATGGGTTCGCGCGGAGCCGCATGAGATTATCCATCGATAAAGTTAACCCACCTCTTTCGCCGCGCGGTATCGTAGACCCTATGCGAAAGGACAAACGCTCCTCTGAACTCTCAGCCGGATGCTCAGAGTAGCCATATAGTGGATCATCTGGATGAAATGGCACCGCTACATGTGATAACGAATAGACGTCCTCTGGCCAATTCAACCCCACATCACGACTCGTCATTTCCTTAGTGCCTGGGCTCTTCTGCTTCAAACTCATTTCTAGCGATTCGGCATTCACATTTGTCAGCACACTCAGTCGATAGCTTAGATCTCCCCGTTGACTTAGCTCTGGTATCAGATCTGTACACTCACTTTTGAGAAGTGGCGCTATTGGAGAGAAACGATTGATATCAAAAAAGAATAACTCGCTCTCCTTATTTTCGATCGCTTCATAGAAAACCTTCACCACCGCCGGCACACTCACCGTAGCATCCAATATAGATTGAAAAGTCACAATAGGCGGTAGCTTCTTCATCGCCTCTTTTTGCTGGAGTTTAGCTAGATCTTTAATCAGCTGTTGGGAAAGTCTATAGGACTGCTCTCCTGCGTTCTTTGGAAATGAATTGTATTTAAAGGCATCATACTCAGGTAGCACATCCACCCACTTAAATTTCTTAAACCACGGCATCCATGAGAGTGGCTTATGAGAGTCACTCAGGCTCGCCAGTGAGCTCACACCTATTGCCGGGTTTAGCAGAAAGACCTTCTTCGGCATGACCAATTCCTCATCAGCCGCTGCATCCAGAGTGTGCTTCAGCGCTAGCGCTCCACCATTCGAGTATCCCAATAAATAAATGGGCGCTCCGTCTGGAATAGCTTTTTTTAAATGAGTAAGACTCAGCCGCATAGCTGCCCGCCAGTCGCGCCACTTAGCCTTCGTCAAAGCTCCAGGAACTGTACCATGACCCGGCACGCGGAGACAGATCGCCAAAGCTCCCTCTCCCTGAAAAACTTTACCCAGAGCGCGCATTGAATACGGCGCATCCGTCAGCCCGTGTAGTAGTAATACACCCGCTGTCGGTTCACCCGCAGGCTCTAGAACCTGCGTCCTATTCCAATTACGCAGCTCCACCTCTCTAGGATAACTAGGGCTACCCGCCATATAACGGCTCAGCGCCCAACCATCCGCCTCAGTCTCAGGTTGCGTAACGACCTCATCCTCTAAGCGCTGAAATAAGGCGTCTTCTAAAATCAGATAATCAGCGAAGGAAAAGTCATCTCTCACATCAGACTTAGTAAACTCGCCTTTGAGTGGATTATGCCAGATTTTTAGATCAGGCTTATTTCTAGCCTTCATTGCCCACAGCACTAAAAAAGCCAATACCCCAACCGCCAGATTCCGAAAAGTCTTCAGCATAAATATCAGCGCACGCTTTCGTGTGAACCGTTTTGCTAAAAGCTCTTTACTGAGATATGCCATAGGACTGGCTCATCTCTAAACAAAAAGCAGCTAACTGTCGCTTAAAAACCTGACAGTGACTTATTTTCATTTAGAAAATATAAGCTCATTATTTTCTAACTCCACCTGTATCACATCACCATCGATGAATTTACCTTCTAATAGTTCTAGACCTAAGGGGTCGAGGAGTTCGTGCTGAATAGCTCTTTTCAAAGGGCGGGCTCCGTATACTGGGTCATAGCCTTGATCGGCTAAAAACTCCTTCGCATCCTCTGAAAGACTAAGCCCGAGTCCCTGTTTGGCTAGGCGTTTACGCACTCGATCTAACTGAAGAAGAACAATAGGGTTTAACTCTTCAGCTGTCAGACGATCAAAAATAATTGTTTCATCAATTCGGTTTAAAAACTCGGGTCTGAAATGACTACGTAATGCGTCTGTAACCATCGCCTCGCGCTGCTCTGCACTTTCCTCCTGTAAGATAAACTGGCTTCCTATGTTAGAGGTCATAATAAGCACTGTGTTTTTAAAGTTAACAACACGTCCTTTACCATCCGTAATACGTCCGTCGTCTAGAACCTGAAGCAGCACATTAAATACATCTGAGTGCGCTTTCTCTACCTCATCAAAAAGGACAACGGAATATGGAGAGCGACGAACTTGCTCACTGAGCTGACCACCTTCATCATAACCAACATAGCCAGGAGGAGCCCCGATCAAACGAGCGACACTATGCTTTTCCATATACTCTGACATATCGATGCGGATCATCGCCTGCTCATCATCGAACATAAATTCCGCTAAAGCCTTCGTCAGCTCAGTTTTCCCAACACCCGTCGGCCCTAAAAATAAGAATGAACCGATGGGACGATTCTCATCCTGTAAGCCGGCACGAGCACGGCGCACTGCATTTGACACTGCGGTGATAGCCTTACGCTGACCAATGACACGCTCACCCAGTCGCGCTTCCATTTTCACTAACTTAGCTCGCTCCCCTTCTTCAAGGCGTGAAACAGGAATCCCCGTCCAGTATGATACGACCTGCGCCACGTCTTTATCTGTGACTTCCTCTTTCAAGATAGCTCCAGATGTTTGCAAAACAGACAAATCTTTCTTCGCGGCTTCTAGATCTTTTTCAGCATCAGGTAGTTCTCCGTAGGTAAGTTCAGATGCTCTACCAAGGTCGCCGATACGTTTTGCTTGCTCGATCTCAGTCTTAATAGAGTCGATCGATTCCTGAATACTTCTTACCGCATCGATCACCCCTTTTTCATTACGCCACTGAGCCATAAGGCCTGCCGACTCCTCCTTAAAGTTTGCCATCTCCTCAGTTACTTTTTCCAGTCTCGCCACGCTTGCCTTATCGGACTCCCTCTCTAGCGCACGCTTCTCCATCTCTAACTGCATCACCTGACGTTCGATCTGGTCGATCTCTGTCGGCATAGAGTCTAACTCAATTTTCAATCGAGACGCAGCTTCATCTATCAGATCAATCGCTTTATCTGGTAAGAAGCGATCTGAAATATAGCGATCACTCAAAACCGCGGCACCAACGAGTGCTCCATCTGTGATACGAACACCATGATGAAGCTCATAGCGCTCTTTCAAACCTCTTAGTATAGCGATCGAGTCCTCCACACTAGGCTCACCTACATTCACTGGCTGAAAGCGTCTTTCTAAGGCGGCATCCTTCTCAATGTATTTTTGATATTCATCCAACGTAGTAGCGCCTATGGTATGGAGTTCACCACGTGCGAGCTGAGGTTTTAGTAAATTAGAAGCATCCACAGCGCCCTCACTTGCACCTGCTCCTACAATGGTATGAAGCTCATCGATAAAGAGAATGATCTGACCTTCACTGTCTGTTATCTCTTTTAAAAATGCCTTTAACCTATCCTCGAACTCCCCACGGAATTTAGCACCCGCTATCATGCCGCCAAGGTCGAGCGACACCAAAGTTTTCCCCTTCATGGAGTCTGGCACATCACCACTAACAATCCTACGAGCTAGCCCTTCCGCGATCGCCGTTTTACCGACACCTGGCTCACCGATCAAAACGGGATTATTTTTCCGTCTTCTGGAGAGAACCTGTAATACACGGCGAATCTCCTCATCTCGACCTATCACAGGATCTATTTTACCTAACCTTGCCATAGCAGTCAGGTCTGTGCCGTATTTCTCTAAAGTCTGATACTTACCCTCAGGGTCTTGATCCGTGACACTCTGCCCTCCACGAACATCTTTAAGCGCTGCCTCTAGACTCTTTTTATTTAGTCCAGCTTCGGTTAAAAGTTTCCCAGCTGGTGAGTCCGCCATCAGAGCTCCCAGTAAAAAATGCTCTACACTGATAAACTCATCTTTCATGCCTTCTCGTGCTTGGTCTGCGGCATCGAGTGTTGATTTTAAACCATAGCTGATCTGTGGTTGAGCCGTCGATCCCGTGACTTTAGGCTCTTTATCAAGATTTAAAATAACCGCTGCCTTCAGCTTAGAAACATTCACCTCTGCCTTCTGAAGAATAGGAACTACGATACCTCCCTCCTGATTCAGCAATGATAATAAAACATGCGCACTCCTCAGCTCAGGATGAGCTGACTTCGCCGCTAGCTGCTGCCCAGACTGAAGGGCTTCCTGCATTTTCACTGTAATTTTCTCCAACCCCATAGTGCTGAAAGTTTACGTAAAAAAACACCTAGATGCAACGCCGCAATGACATTGTAAAAAACGCCCATTGCCCCGTTAGCAATGGTCTAGACGAATAGAGAATTAGTCCTTTCGGGTTAACTCTACGAAGACTTCCTCAAGTGTAGCTGTGTGACGGTGAATTGTTCTCACAGGCCACTTATTTTCAGTAGCTAACTGAGCAATACGCTCACGAGTGTCTGTATGTGCGTCCACAAGAATAGAAAACTGATCCCACTCATCATCACTCTGCTCATGGGTTATTTTTTTAACATTTTCCAACTTACTAACGATATCGACGACCTCCTTACGCGGTGCCTTCAGCTCCACTGTGATTTTACCTGCCGCACGCATCTGGCTTATCAAATTTGCTGGAGATCCTGTCGCCTTAATATTCCCCTCATCAATAATGATGACATGATCACAGGTCATTTCCACCTCACTCAGAATGTGAGTAGACACCATAATCGTATGAGTTTCTCCTAAGCGCTTGATAAGACGTCTGATCGAGCGAATTTGGTTAGGGTCTAAACCGTTTGTGGGTTCATCCAGAATGAGTAGATCAGGTTTATGTACCAGAGCATCGGCTAAGCCAACACGCTGACGATATCCTTTCGACAAAGTTTTAATCATTTTACGGCGAACATCAGTAAGACTGCACAAATCAATAGCCTCGCCAATATACGACCTCGCTTTCATACCACTAAGACCTTTCAGGTGCGCACGATATGTCAGATACTCCTTCACTCTCATCTCCTCATAAAGAGGAACATTCTCAGGCATATAGCCTATCTGACGGCGTGCTTTAAGCGACTGACGGAACATATCATACCCTGCTATCCTAGCGCTTCCAGATGTGGGTGGCAAATAACCAGTTAGCATACGTAGCGTCGTTGTCTTTCCAGCACCATTCGGACCTAGAAAGCCAACAATCTCACCTTTTCCCACCTCAAAACTTATATCCTTAACTGCTGTGTATCTGCCGTAACTTTTGCTAAGATTATGAACTTCAATCATGTAATATCGTATTTTAGGTAAAAAAATGAAAAATAGTGCGAAATGCCACGCTTGTGCGTTGACTCCTTGCTGCTGTCCTATTACTTAGACCCAAGTTTGGTTTCTCACCAAGTAATAAAAACGATTTACCTCACTAAAAATCCAATCCTTCACCCATGAAATCATCTGTATCAGCTCGCTTCAACGCAGATCTCCTCGACGAAAAATATGAACTATGGTGTGATGACCCTCAGTCTGTAGAAAATGACTGGTGTGCATTCTTCGAGGGCTTCGAGTTAGGTAATGCTCAGCTTAAGCAAAAAGGAAATACAGCAGCGGCCACTGCAGCGACTTCCGCTGAACCTCTGTCCACAGATGAAGAATACCTTAACTTCCGTGGAAAAGTAGTTAGCTTAGTCTATAACTACAGAACACTTGGCCATACTCAGGCTCACCTTAATCCTCTCGACGACAGCGGGGTAAAAAACCCACGTCTTCAGCTTTCTCAGTTCGGCCTCAGCGAAGCCGACCTCGACCGTGAAGTATCGACTCAGTTCTTCCGTAATGGTCAAAAAATGAAGCTCCGCGATATGGTCGCAGCTCTTGAGGAAACTTACTCTAGCTGTATTGGCGTAGAGTATATGCATATCTCTAATACGGAAATTCGTAACTGGTTCCGCCAGCACGTAGAAAACCGTGAAAAATTTCAAAGCACTCTGAAAATCGACGAGTCTCGTATCCTCCAGTGGTTACTCGAATCTCAGCTCTTCGAATCATTTCTTGCTAAAAAATTCCTCGGCGAAAAGCGATTTTCACTCGAGGGAGCAGAAGCCACCATGGTTTTACTCAATACTATCTTAGAACGATGTCCTAGTTCAGACGTTCAAGAGATAGAAATGGGTATGGCTCACCGTGGCCGACTTAATGTTCTCAGAAACTTCCTTCACAAGTCTCTCACTACACTACTTTACGAATTCACACCAAACTATGTGCCAGACTTAGTCGCTGGTGATGGTGATGTGAAATACCACTTAGGTTATGAAAGTGTGCGTAAGCTCAACGACGGAGATGTCAGAGTAAGCCTCGCAGCTAACCCAAGTCACCTAGAAGCTGTTAACGCTGTTGTAGAAGGCAAGGCACGAGCACGCCAGAGACTTATCGAAGGTGACATTAAAGAGTGTAACCGCAATGTTACAGAAGCGCACCGCAAGAAGGTCCTCCCTATTCTTTTACACGGTGATGCAGCCTTTGCAGGTCAGGGTTCTGTTACTGAAGTTCTTAACCTCTCACAGCTACCAGGATACAGAACTGGAGGAACGATCCACATCATCGTCAATAACCAGATTGGCTTCACCACCATGCCTGAAGATGCTCGTTCATCTCCATATGCGACCGATGTTGCAAAAATGATCGAGGCTCCAATTATTCACGTCAATGGTGAAGAACCATCTGAGCTAGTATGGGCAGCTGCTATTGCTCTCGAGTATCGTCAGAAATTCGCCCGTGATGTTGTCATAGATATGTATTGCTACCGTCGCCACGGGCACAACGAGGCGGATCAAGCTGCATTTACACAACCACATATTTACAAAAAAGTAGACGCACGTAAACCGATCGGTGACATCTACAAGAACCGTGTCGTCGAAAAAGCTCAGCTCACTCAGCAAGCAGCTGATGAGGTAGAGAACAAAATCAAGAAAATGCTGGAAGATGGCTATGATACAATGGTCAAGCACATGGAAGCTGGTGACCGTGATGCCTTCAGCGGATCAACAGCTGAACCGCAGCCAGACTATACCCACAAGCCTGTCAACACAGGTATTAGCAAAAAGAATCTCCAGCACATAGGTAAAGTTCTTACAAGTATCCCTGAAGGGTTCAACCTTCACAAGACACTAGAAAAACGCTTCCTACCACGCCGTGTAGAAGCACTTCAAAATGGTGGCCCATTTGATTGGGCATTTGCTGAATCTCTAGCTTGGGGATCTCTTCTGATGGAAGGAAATCCAGTAAGACTTTCAGGCCAAGATGTTCGCCGTGGAACATTCAGTCACCGTCACGCTGTGTTTTATGACTCAGAAACACGTGAGCGCCATATTCCTCTAAAGGGGCTTTCAGCTGACCAGGCAAAATTCTGCGTCTACAACAGCCTTCTCTCAGAAGCTGCTGTGCTAGGCTTCGACTACGGTTACTCACTCGGCACCACCAATATGCTCATCATGTGGGAAGCCCAGTTTGGTGATTTCTCTAATGGAGCGCAGGTTATCATCGACCAGTTCATCGCATCCGCTGAGTCAAAATGGCAAACACCAAGCAGCCTCGTGATGCTTCTCCCCCACGGCTATGAAGGTATGGGGCCTGAGCACTCTAGCGCTCGCTTAGAAAGATTTTTACAACTCTGTGCTGAGCAAAATATTCAAGTTGGTAACCTCACGACACCAGCTCAGTATTTCCACGCACTGCGTCGTCAGAAAAAGCGGGGCTTCCGTAAGCCTCTCGTCTTGATGACACCCAAGAGCCTGCTATCTCGCCCTGAAGCTATCTCAAAGGAAGAAGACTTCCTAGACGGCACATCATTCAAGGAAATCCTCGCCGACGACAAAAAGTTCAAAAACCCAATCGACGTTGAGAGAGTTATCTTCTGTTCAGGTAAGGTTTACTACGACTTAGCTAAATACCGTGATGAAGCGGGCATCGATAATGCTGCTATTATCCGAATAGAACAGCTCTATCCATTTAACGAAGGCATGCTCGAGGAACTTGTAAAACCATTTACTAACTGCACGAAGTGGGTATGGGCACAAGAAGAACCTAAAAACATGGGAGCATACACTTATGCAGCACCACGTTTATCTGACATCTTAGACTCAAACGTCCGTTACGCTGGAAGAAAACCTTCATCCAGCCCCGCTGCAGGATCGAAAGCGCAGCACATCAGAGAACAGAAAATGCTCACTGAGCAGGCGTTCGAAGTTTAAACTTTATTTTTAACACCTAAATTCAATACACATCATGGCTACTGAGGTAAAAATCCCCAATGTTGGTGAATCCATCACTTCCGCAAACGTTGCACAATGGCACAAAACCAATGGCGAATCTGTTAACAAGGGAGAAACCATTCTCACGATTGAAACAGACAAGGTCTCCAATGAGATCGAAGCTGATGTTTCAGGCACCCTTAACATCCTTGTTCAAGAAGGTGAAGAGGTCGCTATCGGGACTGTAGTTGCTAATATCACAGAAGGAGCCGTTAACGCAAAAGAAGCTCCTACTGAAACGACTCCAAAACCTGCAGCAGCCACACCAGCAGCTCAAGCTTCAGGAAAAGAGAAAGTAGTAGAAATCAAAGTCCCTGCAGCCGGTGAGTCAATCACCTCCGCTAATGTAGGTCACTGGCACGTAGCTAATGGAGCTGTAGTAGCAAAAGGCAGCCCGATCGTAACACTCGATACAGATAAAGTATCGAACGAGCTAGAAGCTGACTACGACGGTGTTCTTAACATTATAGTTCCAGAAGGTGAAGAAGTAGAAATAGGCACCGTAATAGCAACCCTAACAGTAGGCGCTGTAGCAAGTGCACCTACTCCCGCCGCTCAACCAGCAGCAACTACTCCAGCAAAACCAGCAGCAAATCCCTCACCTGCCGCTCAAAAAACGCCTCAACCATCCACACCTGTAGTATCTAGCAAGCCTGACTTATCTGTCGTGCCTAGCCAAGGTCAAGGTGGCGGTAAATCATCTAGTGATGATGGTGGTCGCACGACCCGCAAGAAGATGAGTATGCTTCGCCGTAAGATCGCTAGCCACTTAGTGAATGCACAGCAGACAGCAGCTATTCTCACTACATTTAATGAAGTTGATATGTCAGCTATCATGCAGCTTCGTAAAGATGTACAAGTAGATTTCATAGAGAAGCACGGCTGTAAGCTAGGCTTTATGTCCTTCTTCGTGAAAGCCGTTGTCCAGGCACTGAAAGACGTCCCAGCGATCAATGCGCGTATCGATGGAAACGAAATCGTTCAAAATAATTTCTACGACATAGGCGTAGCGATCGGCACAGAGAAAGGACTCGTTGTCCCTGTTCTCCGTGACTGTGACCAGAAAGGCTTTGCTGAAGTTGAACAAGGCATCCTCGACTACGCAGTAAAATCAAAAGAAGGCAAGATCCAGCTCGACGACCTACAAGGTGGAGTATTCACCATCTCTAATGGAGGTGTTTACGGCTCACTCTTAAGCACGCCTATCCTTAACCCACCACAAAGTGGTATCCTAGGAATGCACACTATCCAGCAGCGCCCAATGGCGGTAAACGGTGAAGTGAAAATTCTACCGATGATGAATCTAGCCCTTAGCTATGACCACCGTCTGGTAGATGGTAAAGAAGCTGTTACATTCCTTATTCGTATCAAAGACTGCCTGGAGAACCCAAGCCGCATGATGTTAGAGATGTAATATACATCCAAATAAGCTATACCCCAGCTTATGGAATACATTGCTATCTTTTTCAAAGGTTTCTTAATGGGTGCCGCCAATGTGATACCAGGAGTATCAGGTGGCACTATTGCTTTTATTACAGGTATCTACGAGAGACTTATCGAGGCGTTAAAGTCCTGTGACGCTCAGGCACTAAAACATTTACTCAAAGTAAATATTGGAGCATTCTGGAAGCATACTGACATGAGCTTCATCGTAGCTCTTGGCTCAGGTATGGTCGCTGGAGTATTAATACTAGCGAATGTTCTAGAAAAAGCATTCACCACAGAGCCAGTTCTTGTCGGTGCCTTTTTCTTTGGCCTCATACTCGCCTCTATTTTTTCTGTAGGGAAGCTAGTGAACCGTTGGGGCTCCTCAGAGGTCATCTTAGGCTTATTCGGCCTAGCTCTAGCTGTATCTCTAGCATTTGTAAATCCAGCTGCAGAAAGCTCGAACCCGTTCTACCTAGGACTCTGCGGTGTCGCCGCTATGTGCAGCATGATTATCCCTGGCATATCTGGTTCCTTTATTCTTATCCTGATGGGAAATTATAAGCTCATTATGTTAGAGGCTGTAAATAACCTTAGAGAGCTTAACTTAGCTGAATCCCTACCTATCATTATCCCTGTGGGTGTTGGCGCTGTTCTAGGCCTCATCTTACTATCTCGCTTCTTAAGCTGGTTATTTAAAACCTACCACAACACCGCCATCGCTCTCATTACAGGCTTTGTCGCTGGATCACTTGCTATGATCTGGCCATGGAAGGAAGCTGTCTATTCGAAGTCTCTACCTGATAAAATCATCAGCTGGAATCGCAGTATGCCTAACTTCAGCAATCAGGAAACATGGATCGCACTACTCTGTTTGGCTGGAGGTATTACCATCATTTTTGCGATGGAAAAACTAGCTGTTAAAAAGTAAGTGCTCGTAGCTCTGCCGGCTAGCTACCCTCTTTTGAATGACGCTTTTAGCTCAGAGACACTCGTCACTTTTAACACTAAAGCAAGTGCTCCGTATACACCCATTCCAACAGCTATCAATATAGCTAAGGCGATACACTTCAGATAGAAAGCGGAGTTAAACATACCACCAAGCGCCTGATGGGTCAGCCAAACAGCTCCCCCCATCATCACACTTGCTAGAGTAATACGCATCGACTTACGCCAAAACTCGTTCCCTACCTTTACAAAACCTTTCAAGCCTCGAGCCAGAAGGTAAACATTCACCCAGGCAGCGACGGTAGTCGCGATAGCTATACCCACATGACCCAGTGGTGCAAAAAGAGCCAAGCTGACTACAATGTTTACGATAACAGTCACCAAAGCCATCATCATCGGCGCCTTGGTATTCTCGCGAGCAAAAAAGCCCGGTTGGAGGACCTTGATCAAAACATAACCTGGTAGACCTAGAGCAAAACCACGCAGAGCCATACCTGTCTGGTGGACATCATCTACAGTAAACTCACCGCGCTGAAATAATACGCTGATAATAGGTATCGGTATCACCAGCATCGCTATCGCCGCTGGCAAAGTAATCAACAAACCTAGCTCCATACCACGCACCATACTATCTGAAGCGCCCTTGATATCGTCCTTTCTTACCAGTCTCGTCACCTCAGGTAGAAGCACCACACCTAAGGCGATACCTATCATCCCTAGAGGTAGCTGGTAGACTCGATCAGAGTAATACAACCAAGAGATCGCCCCCTGCTGAAAAGAGGCTATAATACCACCGATTAATAAATTAACCTGCTGAATACCAGCTGCCAAAATCCCCGGCCCCATGAGTAAAAAAAGCTTTTTAATCGATGAGTCAAACACCGGCTTCTGTAGTTTCACATGATAACCCTTTCTGAAGCACACCACATACAGCATCAGAAACTGCAACAAGCCTGCAACCGCTACACACCACGATAAAACATGTGCCGGCAGGTTAAGGTTCAGACCCGAAACAAAAATGCCTAAGCCCGCTAGAAAAACGATGTTCAGTAAAATAGGAGCTGCAGCAGGAGCCCCGAAAACCTTAAAGGTATTTAAAACTCCACTCAAATGAGCAACTAGAGCCATAAATAGCAAATAACAAAAAGTGATACGGGACAGCGTAACCGTCAGATCAAAAGTATCAGGATGGTTTGTGTAAAATGCTAACTTACCTTCCGATGCGGTAGTTCCCACCACTTCATTAGAGCGAACTAGATCCCCCTCGAACCAACCGTAGTCATGCCCGTCAGGTAAGCGGATACAGGCTTGCCCGCTCTGCGTCATTGACCACGAGGTATCGACTAAATCTATACCCTCACGAGCTGGTTTAACTTTTTCATCTGAATTCGCCCGCATTAACTTCGCGAGAGACTGCTCAGTATAATCATCACCTACCTGCACTAATGACACCTCATCACCTCGCCCCCCTTTACCGTAAAAACGAGAAAGCAGCGTAGGCTCTTCTTTTACAAAACGTAAATTCTCAAGCGTAAATTCAGCACTTTTTGCATCAGCTGATTCTACAGATAAATAGAAAGCTTTCTGGCCACTGAGCTCTACAGAAACAGACTCCACCAGCTGCTCACTCGAGCTAGCAGGTAATGGCAACTCCACTTTTGCCTTAAAGCCATACACTACCAGTCCCATGATCCAGTGCATACATGGAATAGCAATAATAGTGGCGATAACTAAAAACAAACAGAGAGTGGAAAAGGCATTGGACGCAAAGCCCATAGCATACTTCTCACCTTCTTTCTCTAACCTCCTACCAAACATCGGCACAAAAGCCGCGTTAAATGCTCCTTCACCAAAAATCCTGCGAAATAAATTGGGAAACCTAAATGCTGAAAAGAAAGCATCGCCAAGAAGCCCTGAGCCTAAGTAACGCGCTATGAAAATATCGCGCACAAATCCCAGAACACGGCTAATAGCCGTGAACCCTGAGACTTTCATTAATGACCTAAGCATTCCTTTTGGTTATGTTTTGATTATATAAAAACTAAGAACTACTCGCTCTACGTAACTTATCCATAATCGCTACACCTAGACCGGTTTCAGATACTGGCTCAGCTATTATTTCATCGACACCACTTTCATCTAACATCCTTAACGCATAGAAAAAACGCACTGCTGCCTCAGCCAGCTTACCCTTTCCTGGAGATAACTCCTCCACGACATCCCACTTATAGCCGTTAATAAAACCTGCTTTTTCAGAACCACAGTAGCTGAGAAGAGCATACTTTTTACCCTCTTCAGGTTTGAAATCTTCAAAGCTCCTTAGTAAACGCAGAGGTGTCACAGGTGCATAGTGAACCTTTAGCTGACCAGGAGCCTCAGGAGCCTCATTTGACCTATTTCTTTTAGGCCGCTCTACCTTACCAAAACGCTGCAGCATCTCTTTCGTAACAGGACCAGACCGTAAAAGGTGTAAAGTGGGGCGTTTCTCTCCCGCCTCTGGCTTAACAATCGTGCTCTCAATACCTTCGCGGCATGCACCACCATCGACAACCATAGGAATAAGACCTCCTAACTCTTTGATAACGGCCCCTGCTGAAGTCGGGCTAATCCGCCCAAATTTATTAGCACTTGGCGCCGCTATAGGGTTACCCAATTTACGGACAATCGCCTTCATAATCGGATGACCACTCATTCTCACCGCCACCGTATCCAGACCGCTGGTGACTATATCAGGAACACCTGACTTTTTAGGAAGCACCAGAGTAAGAGGCCCAGGCCAATGTGCCTTCATCAACTTATCAACTACGACTCGTAAATCGTCAGCAATGTCGGCGACCTCATCAACCTGCTCATAAGAGCCAACATGAATAATCAGCGGATCAAAAGACGGACGATCTTTCACTGCAAAAATCTTAGCCACAGCCTCAGCGTTTAAAGCATCTGCCCCTAAACCATAAACTGTCTCAGTAGGTAACGCGACCAACTCACCGCTAGCTAGCAGTGCCACGGCATCATCAACGACCTTCTTCTGCCCTGCAGGGTCAGAAGCATCTATCACTATTGTTTGACTCACGATGATGTCCTTATCCTACTATCTGCTGATACTGAAGCTTAATTGCCTCAAAAACTAGAAATAATAACGAATACGCACCCCTTCAAAAACACCGTAATAATTAATGTTTAACTTGCTTCGCTCTCTCTGATATAGTCGCTCTGATGCAAGACAGCTCCTCGACTCTCACCTCTCCCTTAGAAAATATTATTCTAGTTGGATTTATGGGGACTGGAAAATCGACAATCGGGAGAGAAATCAAGAAGCAACTAGGATATCACCTAGTGGACACAGACTTGATAATCGAGGAACAAGCAGACATGGATATCCCGCAAATATTTTCTAAGCAAGGTGAACCATCCTTCCGCTCAATGGAAACAGAGCTATTAAAAAGCATGGTTCATCAAAATATGAATCACCACATCATAGCAACTGGTGGAGGCATGGCGGTAGCTACAGAAAATCAGATTCTATTAAAAAAACTTGGTTTCGTAGTTTGGCTATCCTGCTCTCCAGAAAATATTTTAGAACGAACCTCTCGCACCAATAACCGACCTCTACTGCAATCTAACAACCGGATTGAAGTTATCGAAAAGCTTCTTAACGAACGAACACCGCTTTACGACAGGGCTTCACATATAAAAATCGACACCTCAAAGTTAAACTTTGATGAAATTGTTTGTGGTATTATCGAAAGTGCACGATACCACTTCGGCACCAGCCACTAAAGTGTCGCTTGATCTTCACTAGAACATTCCCTATAGTAGATTACAGCTTTCAGTTACCTTGCATTTAGGTAATACTACAGCGTAAAGTTGACACCAACGCACTCACTCCACTCCATAGACATGTCTTTGACTAAATTTAGTACCAACCCGAAGATCCCCTTTCACATGGTAAAAAAGGAACTGAAGGAAGTTGAGTCCCAGATCCGAGGCCAGGTGCAAGCATTTGACCCATCAGTAGAGCCTTATATAGAATATATCTGTAATACCAGCGGCAAAAGGATCCGACCCATACTTGCTATACTAGCTGGCGGCGCGACTGGTGGAGTTACTGACGCCCACATTAAAATAGGCGTCATTTTAGAACTCGTTCACATGTCTACACTTGTCCACGATGACATTATAGACGGTGCTGATACACGGAGAAAAGTTCCTACAGCAAATTCTAAATGGGGCAATGGAATGGCCGTGCTTCTCGGAGACGCCCTCTTCTCTCACTCCCTTTTACTAGCTACTGAGTTTAACAATATCGACATCTGTAGAAAAGTCGGCCAAGCCTCACGCGAAGTCTGCCAAGGTGAAGTTATTCAGACTCAAAGACGATTTGACCTTACGCTCACCAAAAAGGATTATTTCCGCATCATTGAGATGAAAACCGGAGCTCTGTTTGCCGCTGCTACTGGCATCGCTGCAAACCTCTCAGGAGTATCTCAAGAGGTCGAAGACCTACTCTTCGATTATGGAATGAAAATCGGCACCGCCTATCAGATTTATGACGACTGCCTCGACCTTGTAGGAAATGAAGAACAGGTCGGCAAAACACTCCGCACCGATTTAGAAAAAGGCAAACTCACCTTACCTCTACTTATCCTTCTCGAAAAAGCTGACGAAAGCCAACGCTCAAAGCTTAATAAACGCATCATTAACCAAGAACCACTCGACCTCCCCGTCCTCATCGGCATAGCGGAATACGAAGGTTCTGTAGAACTCGCCCTAGATACAGCATCTAATATGCTTCATGATGCGCGCAAAAACCTCGAGATACTCGAGGATTCCCAATGGAAAAATGGGCTCATCGAAGTCTCAAACTACCTCGACAGCTTACTAGATAAGTGCCGCAAGTAGGCGAATCAAAATAATGGGGCTA
>CAYNLE010000005.1:0-5479 GCA_964397975.1 uncultured Verrucomicrobiales bacterium
GCTTCATACCTTCCATCGGAAGCCCAATGGTATCTCCGACGGCAGTGCCGATAATTACTTTACAAAGGTTGTTCATTTTTCACTCTTGTTAGGATTTGTTTTATTTTGAATATAGTTGATCAGCAATTTTGAGCATCTTTTTCTCCCAAGCTAGTTTATCGCGCCAGCCTTGAGGGATAGAAGAATAGCCGTAGTAAGCTCCTGCAAGTTGCCCAAAGACTGCACCTGTAGTATCGGCATCATCACCGAGGTTAACTGCCTTTAATGCGCCAGTTTCAAAGTCATGTGAATGTGCGAAGGCCCATAAAGCAGCCTCTAGAGAATCGACCACGTATCCAGTGCCTCGGATTGTTGTTTTAGTTAGATAACTCCCCATCGCAACTTCCTTAACTTTAGGAGCTGAGTTTTCTGGATCAATATGAGACCAATCGTATTCAGTTATGTTAAGAAGTTTCTTTTGAGAACATTCATGTCGTAAGGCCCGTAAGAGTAAAAAACCGAAAAAGCGACACGCTATGAGACATTCCGTAGCTTGGTGAGTAGTGCGAGAGCTTTGTTCACATTGGTAAAGTGCATCTTCAGTATCCCATTTTCGGAAATAGAGTAAGACAGGAGCAAGACGCATGATGCTTCCATTTCCAGCTGACGATGAGGCTTTAGATCCTGCATAGACATCTCCAAAAGAACCAAACTGCTCTAATGCTGAACGAACGGTATTGCCAATATCAAAACAATGACCAGTAACACTATTGTAACCGTTCAGCCACCAGTCGATGTATCGCTTCAAGTGGTCTTCTAAGTTCATTTCACATTGTGCGAGTAATGAATCAGCCATGCATAGTGCCATTGATGTATCGTCAGTCCATTGTCCTGCTTTTAGATCGAACGGGCCACCTCCTATCATATCATCAATAGGCTCGAAGGTTCCTGGAGGTTTGAATTCTAATGTAGTTCCAAGAGCGTCGCCGATTGCGAGTCCTAGTAACATGCCTCTTACTTTGTCTTGGTCTGTGATGCTTGCATTTGTTGTTTTCATATTATTATAGTTGTTTTCTTACCTCCATGAGGGCGAAGCCTAAGAGGTTCAGACCTTTCCATAGTCTGGGGTTTTCGATTTTTTTATCATCTGCGGCTAGCCCGATGCCCCAAATTTTATCTACAGGGCTGGCTTCTACTAAGATTCGGTTTTTTGTAGTGAGGAGGAAGTCACGGAAATCAGGGTTTTGGCTAAACTTCGCTAAATTTCCTGCCACCACGATTTGAAACCTCTTATGGAACCAGATGTTCTCAGAGAAGTTCTTTACCTTTCGTCCTAAACTTTTGGCCTCGGCAGGGGAGGAGGCTTTTAAGATTTTTTGAAGGCATTCCTCATCACGAAATAGCTTCGCTTTTTGAGCCATCATGTGGTGCTCGGTGGAAAAGTATTTCAGCCCATCGATCTCAAATTTTGCAGGGAACCAATTACTGAAACAGCTCTTATCAATTACGTTCTTATTTTTAGCTCTATGTCCCCAGAAGAAGAGATACTTTGGTCTTCCTCCTTGCTCAACGAGACAATGTAACTCCTCTACTGATCGCACATCTTGTGGTTCTATTTTCATTTCAGGTTCAGTTCCTAAGCCTAGGGCTTCACCCCAGGCTTAGGATTTCATTTTAATTAATCTGCGGCGATAAAGGTATTGATGACTTCTATCTGACCAATGATTTTGGTATTGAACTCTGCTAATTGCTCTGCAGGAATCCAGTATTCAGTGTGCTCTTTTCCTCCTACTTGTTTCATTGGGAATTGTGCTAAATAGTTAGAATCGATTTCGAATTTAGTCACATAGCCGATACAACCGTTGGTCTTATCTTTCGTGTTCCAGTCTCTTGCGATTTGAGTGGCATAAGCCTCATTTGTCACAGGGTAAAATATAGGTTGCTCAGGCAAGCGTGGAGGCCAAGCGGTGAATTTATTTGCTTCTATTAAGTTGTGTTCTTTTTGTCCGATGGGACGATATAAAGTAGTGGTTTTCATTTCTCTATCTGTTGTTTCAGAGTTTCTCTGATTTCGTTTAGAGTGAACTCTTTGGTTAGTTTTCCGTTTTCGAAGACGGTTTTTAGAGCGCCTTCTTTTTCTTGTTCTTCGGTTTGCTCTGGGTAGAGCACGAAGGTGCCGTTTTCCTCTGCGACACGGAGGAGACCTTTAGCAGATCTCTTTGTTCCATTATCAGTTTTGGGATCCTTGAAGATGTCGCGACGTTCACCGTTTACGATCCCGCTAGTTGCCTTCATGGCAAAGCCAAAGCTGTCACGGGTAACGTGTTGGTAGGTGTATGATCCGACCCCAAAGACGACATTGCCGGCGGCAAAGCCTTTTTGATGGAGCTGCTCCAGAATGGCTTCTGCACGTTCCAGCGTGATACTGTCGCCGTAGATGAGGCCGATGTGGCTATCGAGCATCTTGTGGCCTGTGCTGGTTTGCTCTCCGCCAAAGACTTCCCAAAGGCACTCGACGGCGCCTTTGTATTCCGGGCTACCAACAGGTGCTTCAGGATCTCCCGCGATTATTTTCACGGGGTCTCCACTATCGGGACGAATTACGACCTTGCCATCACGCGCTAGGATTTGCTCCTTCAGCGTCACGGTGTATTCGGTAACTACCTTCCAGAAATCCCAAGTATCTGCGACAATAGAAACAATGCCAGCAGGGTAGAGCTCTGTGATGAGACGGCGGAAGGTGGCTAGTTCTCCATCCTTCATACCCATGCACATCACGCTATGCTCGGTGGCTGGGACAGAGCATCCGACGAGTTCCTGATCCGTATCCGCTCCATAGTAATCTTCTGCTAGATCGATCGCGGCGACTGTATCTGTGCCGACAAAGCTGGTGAGGTGACCCGCTCCACTGAGTGCAGCGTCTTCTAGGCCGCTCATTCCTCGGAAAGAGAAGTCATGAGCTTGAAAATCGACAAAGGTAGTGTCCGTACCGGTCTTGACCGCATATTCACCGAGTAGGCGACGGTATTCGAAGGCTGTAGTTGCACTTGTCACGGGTTTCCAGAGATAGGCAGAGATGACACTCTCTAGGTAATTGGTAAGCCAAAAGAACTCAGGGAGAGTATTCACCACCGTCATGCAAGGAACCCCGATCGGGCAGCGAGCACCTTCTGCGAGAGCTTTGATCCGAATGGGGAGGTAGCCTAGGTCATGCAGTGCGGCAATGTGTTCAGCATCGATCGCTCCTTTGCCGAGAGCGTTGTCCATGCGGCGTTGGTAACGAGCGACGACCTTCTCCTTTGGCTGTTGGAAAAATTGCTCGTTCCAAGCGTGTTGTAAGAAGTCTTTGATAAAATACTGTAGCCCGAAGAAGACGACGCGATTATCAAAGCGGTCGGGTAATACTCGCGCTAAGTGGCTGGCGCGTGGTGTGAAGTTAGCATAGACCTCCGTGGTTCCCTCTGGGTATTGACGGCGGTGGTCGGCTTTATAGAAATCGATAGCGGTGAGTGGATTTGTTTTCATAGGTTTATTCTCGGATTATTGTTGCTTGTTTAGGATAGTGAGTTGTTCGGTAGCTTTTACATCTGGGAAGATGAAGTAGCTGTAGATGTGATCGAAGTGCGGGGCGAGAGGCTCTAACCCTTTGCTGAAGATTCCATGTGTTACGTAGAGGTAGACCTCTTCTGCACCTTGTGCTCGGAGCACTTTGGCGAGTTCGATAAAGGTGCGGCCACCGTCGCAAATGTCGTCAATGATGAGGACTTTTCGTCCTGTGACGTCTCCGCGAACGGTTGTTTCTGTGATCTGCCCGGTCTTGGTATTGCGAACTTTGCTGCCGAAGAGAACTTCCGTTCCCTCAGGGAGAGTTTGGGCAAATTTAAGAGTTTTCTTTTCCGCTCCAGCGTCAGGGGCGACGAGTGCTAACTGCTTACTCTGGATAAGTGGGGCTAGCTCTTGAAGGAGTGTCTCTTGTTGAATGATTTTCACATTCTCAACGAGAGCGCTCGCTACATCAGAATGTGGATCATAGATCGTCACGCTATCGGCGCGGAGGTCATTGATTAGGTTTGCCATCACCTTTACTGCTAAGGCTTCACCTGTATTACAGACTCGGTCTTGGCGGGCATAAGGGAAGTAGGGGATGTGAAGTTCGATGGTAGTGTTTGGCTGTAGCCGTCTCACAGCATCTACGGTCATGAGTAGTTTCATGATCTCTTCAGCATTATCGAGAAATGCCCAGATGGTAGTCCGGTTTCCAATTTCGATTTCTGCTAAATTCACATGAACCTCTCCTCCGGGGAAGGTGAAGTCTTGAATAGTTTTTTGGTTTACGGTGATCATAATTTGTCTCTGTGACTGTTAATCTAGCTTTAAATGTCACAGTGTCAATTATATTATAGAGAATAATATCGAACGGGCTAAAGTTTTATCTGATCAGGTTAATTCTGGGCAGCTGGACGACCTCGAGGGGGGAGCTTTATATGAACTTGCGAGATAATGCTGATCATTTAGGTTATAGAATCAGCGCAAAAAATAGGCATAGGTTCAACGGTGGAAAAAAAGCCTGTGAACTACCAACTAAGGATTTTTCAGGAAGGTTTATCCCTTAGCTATGTAAATAGCTTAAGGTATAAAAATCATGAGAAGAGCTTTCCTAAACCTTTTTTTTAAACCAGTTTTCCCATATGCCAATTTCAACTGATGTATTAGATTCTTGTGTTTCACTGATTAAGGAAGTCGGGGCGTTTCAGATGAAGCACTTCCGAGTTATGCCTGAGGGATCAGATTCAGTGAAGGCACTGAGGGAGATTGTTTCTTTTGTCGACGTTGAGTCTGAGAAGATGCTTTATGAAGGGCTGTTACCTCTTGTTAACGGTGCAGGATTCTTTGGAGAAGAAAGCGGTAAGACCGGTTCTCAAGACCTTGTCTGGATAGTAGATCCCTTAGATGGAACTACTAATTACCTCAGTGGTATGGAGCAGTTTGCTGTATCAGTGGCACTGGTTAAAAATGGAAAGCCTATTTTAGGAGTCGTTTATAAACCTTATTCTGATGACCTTTATACAGCACTTCGTGGTTCTGGAGCATTTTTTAACGGCACGTTAACCAAGCCTAATAACCTCGATGTGGTGCCTGTTGACGCTTTGTTTATGACAGGCTTCCCCTATAGGTCACCAGATATGGTAGAGAGTTTTCTTGATGCTGTACCGCAGGTGATGACGCTAGGGAGGGGGATACGCCGTTTTGGGAGTGCCTCTATTGATATAGCCTGTCTTGGTATGGGGTGGATTCAGGGTTTTTGGGAAACTGAGCTACAGCCATACGATGTAGCGGCAGCGCTTCTTATGGCGGAGGAAAACGGAATCATCGTCACGAATCAAAAAGGTGAACCTTATGATATGTTTACCGATAGAATACTCGTCGCCGGGATGCCAAATGTGCATAAGGAGCTCCTTGAAATCATCTCTAAATCCTACTCTAGCTTTAACTAGGAATT
>CAYNLE010000005.1:5579-10997 GCA_964397975.1 uncultured Verrucomicrobiales bacterium
TGAGCGAGGGGGTATTAGCGCCGTATGGATGTGAAGCTAGGTTCTTAGCGTAGTTGTTTCTCTGCTCAGACCGCACTATTTCTTACCCTCACCTTGATCTCTTTACTGAAAACTAATAAAAAATGAAGGGGTAGGACTTGACTCCTTTTTGCAGCAGGATTACTGCAGGGCAGCTGATGTTATTACGCCGAATCACTGTTGGTAAAGTAAGTGTGCTTTTGAAAAGCATTCTTCTTATTGCTGTGATTTTTTCTTCAGGTGGAGGTAGCGCGTTGATTCAGACATTTGCTTGGGCTACGATGTTGCCGTCTCAGATTAGTCAGTCGTCTTCTGTGGAAGAGGGTATTAGTAATACCTTCGATGGTGATCACCCATGTGGGCTCTGTAAGATCGCGGAGCATATCAGGGAGAATGAAGCAGGTGAGCCGGCGCCGAAGGGGGCTGAGCAAAAACAAGTTTCTAAAAAAGTGACGGAGACTTGGTTTTTAGTAGCTTGTTTACAGCCAAGGTTTTCAGAGGTTTCTCGAGAAGGGTTTGGTAATACGACCCCGGATCAGCTCGGTAATATAGTTTATTTAGGAGTGTCTACTCCGCCGCCGCAGTGGGTGTAGTGAAAAGACAATAAACGGCTCATTGATAGCAGCCGTTCTATCATATGACGCCTATGCCAGTTTGTTTCTGGTTAGGCTCTAGGTTTATGGAGGGAATCCGTGCCTATTTCACTCGTTATTTATTAGCAGAATCGTCTGCGAATTTTTATATACCCACATTTTTATTATAATGAAATCTACTTATTTATCGCCTCTAACATATCAGTTGGTGGCGTCCGCTTCTTTATCAATAACTCTTTTAGCTCAGAGTGATGATAGCTCTAATCTCGATACAACAGTGATCTACAGCTCTCAGGGAGATGCCCTCGCTAGTATAGAAGTCTCTGAGGAACGTGTTGCTAGTCTTTCAGGTGGCGCTGAGGTTATTAACGCAGATGACTGGACTGGTTCGGTTGTTAAGCCGGAAGACATCTTTGAGTTTTCACCAGCTGTGTATGCTCGTTCATTAGGAACGGGGAACGATACTCGCTTGTCTGTTCGTGGTTCTGGTATTCAGCGCCGCCGCGGCTCACGTGGTATTACGATCTTGCTTGATGGTGCACCGATCAATGATGCTGACGGTTCATACTACACACGTGTGATCGATCCTTTTAATATTTCACACATTGAGGTTTTCCCCGGTGGTAATGGTTTAGTGCATGGCTCGAACCAGCTTGGTGGTGCTATTCAAATTTACCAGAAAAACGGTTTAACTGACCCTGGTGGTGAACTGATAGCGGAGGTAGGTTCATATGATACATATCGCACTCATTTACATTATGGTGGAAGCTCTGGTGCATGGGATTACTTCTTAGGCTATAGTTATGCTGAGTCAGGTGGTTTCCGTGATCATCAGGACTGGAACTCTCAGCATGTTAACCTAAGTATAGGCTATAAATGGAGCGATACGGCTACGACTAGATTTAACTTTACGCATAATGAGTCGAACGCGCTTCTTCCTAGTGAGCTTTCGCCAGAGGAGTTCCGTGATGACCCGCAGCAGTTTTTAGATACATCGGACCCTAGGATTGATAGAGATTTAAATACATTTCAGATCGGTCAGGTAACGAACTGGTCAACAGAAAATAGTAGCTGGAGCTTTTATACAAATTATCAGTATTTAGACTTTGATCATGACCCTGTATTGGGTGCTTTTAATCGGCGTGTTGATTTAGACACCGATACGTTTCAAGTCGGGTTAACAGGGCATCAAGATTATCGCTTTTTAGGGTTAGATCATCGCTTCTCTTCTAGCCTTTCTGCTAATTATGGTCGCAGTGAAGAGGGTGGGTTTACGACCACCTTCGGCCCATTTGGTAATCCATTTGCAGATATTGACTTCGTAAATACATCGATTAACTGGAAGGCTTATGTAGAGAATGAAACGGCTCTTACTGATAAACATAACGTGATAGCTGGGATAGGTTATGTCTGGAGTTCACGTGAGAGAGAGGTGAGGTCTGGAGATGAGTCTGGCGGCACAGATTTTGATGAAACTTATGAGGGCTTCATCGGGAAGCTAGGATATCGTTATGACATTGATGACCGTTCGCAGATTTTTGCTAATATTTCACGTAGCTTTGAGGCGGCTCCTTTTGGAGAAGCTGAGAATACAGAGCCTGTTGATGCTCAGGAGGCAACAACGTATGAGTTGGGTTTCCGTTATGAGCGAGCTTGGTGGAGCTCTGCAGTGTCTGTTTATAGAACAGATGTAAGAAATGAGTTTGTATCGATTGAAATATTCAATGGTGTTAGCGACCTGACCAATGAGGATACAACGTATCAAGGGGTAGAGGCTACTTTCGCTGCTGATTTGAACGAGGCATTTAACCTGAATACCTCAACGCAGTTTGATTTTAACGTAAGTTATCAGTATAACGATTTTGAATTTGATGGTGGTGCCTTTGACGGTAATCAAGTGCCTGTCATTTCTGAGCATGTAGTAAATGCACGCCTTCAGGCATCAGGAACAGGCTGGAAAACTGGTATTAGTTTGGATTGGCAACCTGAAGGTGTATTCGCTGATAATAGTAATACTCTTGAGGCTAGCGGTTTTGAGCTGCTTGACTGGGATATTGAAGTTCAGGTGAAGCCAAATGTGACGGTGTATGCTGGGATCAAAAACTTATTTGATAGTGAGTATGTATCAGCCGTTACATCTAACCCAACACAGAGTGCTTTTGCCCCCACGCGCTTCATAAGTTCAGGGGATGGGCGCACGGCCTTTCTTGGGGTGAAGTATAGCTGGTAATCTATTATTAGTAGATAGTTATGAAATGGATCTACAATTGGCACCGACGTCTCGCTTATGTGATGGCGGTGCCTCTGATTCTTTGGGCATTATCGGGTCTTTTGCACCCGATGATGTCGAATTGGTTTAAGCCAGATATTGCAAATAAGTTTCTTATCCCGAGATCTATTGAGCTACCTCAAGACGCATTGTCTATTGAAGCTATTACTGATGGGCTGGATGATCTGCACATGGCGAAGCTAATCAGTCTTGGTGGCGAAACTACCTTGTTAGCGATAACTCCTGATCAAGAGCATCACTATAGAAATGTTCTTACTGGTAAGGATGTTACTGGGGCAGAGGTGAGGTATGCTGAGCAGTTGGCTCGTGCATATATGGATGATCAAGAATCAGCTGTTGTTAAAATAACTAAAATTACCGAGTTTGGAGGATCATACAGTTATATTAGTCGTTTTCTACCAGCCTACCGGGTTGAGCTGGACCGGACTGACGGTTTACAGGTGGTGGTTGACCCTAGAAATGGAAAGCTGGCGACATATGATAATGTTTTCCGCAGGCAAGCGTCCGTTTTATTTCAGTGGTTCCACACCTGGAGTTTTCTAGGTGATAGGGGGAGTTTGCTACGGGTCGTGGTCGTTAGCGCGATGAGCTTCGCGGCATTTTTGATCGCAGTATCAGGCTTGGTGAGCCTCTTCTTTATGAAGGGGAAACGGAAGATGGATAAGAAAAGGCGTCTACACCGCTGGCTCGGTGGCCTTGCGACTATCTTCTTCTTTATGTTTTCACTAAGTGGCTTCTTTCATGTGGTGATGAAGCTGGATTATGATGACTCTACTCAGTGGGTGAGTCAGCAGAAAGTCCCTCATGGAGAGCTTACTCATTCTTTAGGCGATATAGGAAAGCTGATTAAGCGACCTATTAAGGAGCTGACGATCGCTCAGGTGGGAGCTGCTTCCTACTATCGGGTGGCGTTAGCAGGCCGAGGGGCTGAGGTTGTTTACTTAAACACAAAAACCCTGAAGGCGCTAGAAAATGGAGAAGAACGTTACGCTAAGGCATTAGCTCTAGAGTTTTCAGGATATTCTGAGAGTGATGTTTCTGATATAGAAGCGATTACCTCGTTCCGTAATGATTACAGCTTTATATTTAGACGCATGCCTGTGTGGCGTGTGAAGTTCAAAGGAAAGGAATTCTGGCAGTATACGGTGGATACCCGTGACGCTCATATGAGCATGCGAACGAGCACGCCTGGGCTAATAGAGGCTTTGACTTTTATTAACTTACATAAGTTCCATTTTATCGATCCTATCAGTAAAGATGCTCGTGATTGGGTGTTAGTAGCTGTGATGCTTTTAATATTATCGGTATCATTTCTTGGTGTGTCGTTATTGGTTAAAAAGAAAAAATTACCGAAATAACTATTTTTCCATTGCAGCATCATATGGAATCATTAAGTATATCGATCAAATATGAAAACGACGTTACAACTTTTGGCTCTTGCTATGCTTTCGCTAGTTTATTCATCTTGCTGCGGATTTCTTCCGTGTGGCGGCTCTCTCTCTGCTGAAAGAGAAGTGACTGAACTGCAGGAAGTTCCTGTTGAAGTAGTCGGAAAGCACAGATCTTACACAAGAATAGACCTGGTTCCTGTAACCGTTACTGAGACTGTAGAGGAAGGGTGTAAGCGCTGTGGTTCTAGCTACTGTGCTACATCTGGGAGCTGTGGTATCATCAGCAAACGTGTTCTTGCCCGCGCTACTGGCCAAGGTTCTACTGGTGAGCCACATATTGGTTTGATTCCTACGATGAAGACATTGGCTCCATAATAAGGATCGTTCTTTAATCTATTTAAATACTTATTTAAATAGGCTGTGATGATTAAGCGTCACAGCCTTTTTTATTGTCAAATAGTCATTATTTGGCGGATGACATGATTTTTCTCCATAATCAGCTTGCTCAATTGCCAAGTATGAACGATTAATCCAGCGCAACTAGCTATACTTTTTCTATGCCTATAAATATTGAAATGCCCAAGCTTTCCGACACGATGACGGAAGGAACCCTCATTAAGTGGAATAAACAGGTCGGTGATACGATTGAAATCGGTGATGTTATTGCTGAAGTCGAGACCGATAAAGCAACCATGGAAATGGAGGCGTTTGATGAAGGTGTTCTTCACGAAATCATTGTAGAAGCAGGCGGTAAAGTAGATGTGGGTGCAACTCTAGGTGTTATGCTAGAGGAAGGCGAAGAGCCAGGCGATGCAGCAGGTGCTGCGCCAATTACAACTCCAACAGAAGCTAAAGCCGAAAGTGCTCCAGCAGCAAGTAGTAGTGCTCCAGCAGCGCAGGGACCATCTTCTCAGGCTACATCGTATGCAAATGGTGATCGTATCAAGGCTTCACCTTTAGCTCGTAAAGTAGCCGGCGCAAATGGTGTCGATATTGCTACCGTAACAGGTTCAGGTCCTGGTGGTCGTATCGTTAAGGCAGATGTAGAAGCAGCGGCAGGTGCTGGGAGTACTAACGCGGGTCAGGTCGGCCTAGCAGCGGCAGCAACAGCTCTCGCGGCATCAGT
>CAYNLE010000005.1:11097-48124 GCA_964397975.1 uncultured Verrucomicrobiales bacterium
CAGCGGCAGCAACAGCTCTCGCGGCATCAGTAAAACAGAAGGCAACAGGTGATTCTGCACCGGCAGCCTCAGCACCAGCACCATCGCCAGCACCAGTAGCTATTGTTCCTGCAAAATCTGAGGAAGATCAAATCATTCCATTGAGCTCAATGCGTAAGGTTATCGCAGAGCGCCTTCTTACATCGAAGACAACGATTCCTCATTTTTACCTTCATGTAGAAGCTGATGTAGCGCCTCTGATGACGCTGCGTAAGCAGATCAACTCTCAGGCTGAGCAGACACACGGTAATAAGTATAGTGTTAATGATTTTATCCTAAAAGCAGTGATTAATGCAGCCCAAGCTGTTCCTGAAGTGAATGCCTCATTTAATGGTGATAGCATCGTTCAGTTCGCTAAAGTCGGTGTTTCAGTAGCGATTGCTGTGGAAGACGGTTTAGTGACTCCAGTCATTAAGGATGCAGCTAGTAAGTCCATGCTCGCTATTTCTCAGGAAGTAAAAGGTATGGCTGGACGTGCTCGTGAGAAGAAACTTCATCCAAGTGAGTTTGATAACGGAACGATTACCGTTTCAAACCTCGGCGCATGGGGGATCGAAAGCTTTGATGCAATAGTTAATCCACCACAGGCAGTCATCCTTAGTGTAGGTGCTATGGTTGAGAAAGCGGTTGTGAAAGATGGGGCGATCGTTCCAGGTCTTCGTATGAATATCGGGGTTAGCTGTGACCACCGTGTTGTGGATGGCGCCGTAGCCGCTCGTTTCTTAAATGAGGTGAAGAAGCTTATCGAGAAGCCAGCACTTATGCTTGTCTAACGAGTAGAGACTTTAAATAAATTCAAAAATTATGGAGCCACCACGTGTTATTATCACTGGTGGCTCTGGTTTTTTAGCGCAGTCACTCCAGGCTGAGATGTCATCTGTAGGTATGCAGGTGCTGGCACCTGGAAAAGAAGAGTTAAGTGTTTGCTGCGCGGAATCTGTTAGCCGTTATTTTGAGTCAGTAGCGGACGTGGATCTTCTGATCTGTAATGCTGGAGTGACGGCGGATAGTCCACTAGCTCGTATGTCTGAGTCTGACTGGGATGCTGTCGTTTCGGTAAACCTTAAGGGCGCTTTTTTATGTGCACGTGAATCGATCCGTAAAATGATGCGTAAGCGTCAGGGGCATATTGTTTTCATTTCTAGTTTCTCTGCAGCGCACCCTCCAGTGGGTCAGGCTAACTATGCTGCAGCTAAGGCAGGCTTATTAGGTTTAATGAAGTCGCTAGCTTCTGAGTGTGGATCTAGAAATGTCCGTGTGAATGCTGTGTTTCCCGGGTTTCTGGAAACAAAAATGACCTCTGGCTTATCGTCAGAGGTCAAAGAGAGCGTGTTAGCTAGACATTCGTTAGGTAGATATAATACTACCCAAGACGTGGCCAAGTTTATTGCGTTTTTACATCAGCACATGCCTCATACTTCAGGTCAGACTTTTAATCTCGATAGTCGGATTATTTAAAGCTCTCTGAGAAGGAGGCTGCTGTTGTTTATCCTTATGGCACTGGAACTTTAGCCAGTATTTTATCTATGATTAGATCGGTGGTGATGTCCTCAGCTTCAGCTTCGTAACTAGGTAGGATACGGTGACGTAAAACATCATGAGCTAAATCTTTGATGTCCTGAGGTGTTACAAACGCGCGTCCTGCCATGAAAGCTTTGGCTCGGGCTGATAAGGCGAGGTTGATAGTCGCACGAGGTGAGGCTCCTACACGGATGAGGCTCTGGAGACTTGGGTCTACTTTTGCGGGGAAACGAGTTGCCTGAATGATGGCGACGATATATTTGCGAACCGCCGGGTCGATGTAGATCTGATTCACTAAATCAACACTCTTACTAACAGTGTCAATATCGACAACAGGTGATGGTTCATGAACTGGAGCTGAGGTAGCCATTCGATCCAGAATGATGAGTTCCTCTTCTACTGTTGGGTAATCAACTGTTACTTTGAGTAGGAATCGATCAAGCTGAGCTTCTGGAAGCTGGTAGGTTCCTTCTTGGTCGATTGGGTTCTGGGTCGCTAATACGAGAAAGGGATCAGGGAGAGGGTAGGTGTTTTCTCCGATCGTGACTTGGCGCTCCTGCATCGCTTCGAGTAGTGCCGACTGAACTTTAGCCGGGGAGCGGTTGATCTCATCCGCTAATACGATGTTGCTAAATATAGGTCCAAGTTTAGCGGAAAAGGAGCTTTCCTTAGGGTTGTATATCATGGTCCCGATCAGATCAGATGGTAGTAGATCAGGTGTAAACTGGAGTCGTGAAAAGTCAGTATGAAGACAGCCTGAGAGGGCCTTGATGGCAAGGGTTTTAGCTAGTCCAGGGACGCCTTCTAGTAGGATGTGTCCTTTGCATAATAATCCTACGATGAGTCGGTCAACGAGCTTTTCTTGGCCGACTAAGACCTTGCCCATTTCTTCTTTGATAACAGGGATCCACTGACAGGACGAGGTGATTTGATCTGAGAGTTCTTGGTTGTTCATTGATCGGTGAATGTTGATAAATTTGTTTTCTTACCGTGTTGCTAGATGGTATACTAGCTAGCTAGCGTCTATGAACAGGTTCTTTTTTTATAAAAATCACGTCACGATCGTATTTTTACTTTTGTGTTCTTTTTTTGCTCCAGTCCTTGTGAGGGCAGAGGGGCTCCCGACTATTCCTGATGGAGAGGGGTTTGGTTTATTTTCTTACAATAAGACCAAGGCTTTTAAATTTTATATCGATGACCGGGGTCTAGGTGTTTTGTTGTTAAGTAAAAAAGGTGGGAAGAAGTATGTGGGGCAGGATTACACCATTAAAATCACGCCTAAACTTATGCATGTAAATAGTTCTGGTGAAAGGAAGGTGAAGCGTTTCCGAGCAGCTAGTTTTAAGTCGGAGGCTCCAAAGGTGGAGGATGTCGAGCAGTCGTATACGGTTGAGGCGACAGGGGGTGTCAAATTACAGTTTGATATTAAATATGAGAAGGAGCGTATAATACTCAATACTAAGGTGCTGTCTTCTGGGGAGATGAAGCGAGAAGACCTGCAACTCGCTTATAACGTTAAGGTTCCAGCTATGTATACAAAGAGGCATGAGGGGATGGATCTTAAAGAGCGGCGAAAATTAATGAGGCGAGATAAGGTCTCATTTATCAAAGCTAATGGAGGTGGGAGAGCATCGATCAAATCCTACGAAGGTGTTGACCTCTCTTCTGATGACGTAGTTGGGGATGGTATTACAATGTGGTCAGCTAAGATTGGTGCACAAGAGGGGAAAAAGCTTCTTTTTACAACAGTAGGGGGAGATTATATTTTTAACGTGAAAACGAAGGATTTAGCGCCGTGTTGGGAAGGTTATACGGTGGAGTGGATAAGTCCACTGGCTGACTCGTTAAGCGCTGAGGAGTATGGTGAGTCAGCCTTTGTAATCGAGGTTGATTAGATCTGCTTGATGTTTTGAGTAAGGTATTGGATAAACTATTATGGCTTATAAAGGTGCTTATCTAGTGGTGTCAGCGGTTGTTTTTATTGCCTGTAGTGCTGTTGACGCTTCTGTGAAGCTGGGTTCTTTATTCCAGGATCATATGGTTTTACAGAGGGGGGTAGAAGTCCCTGTCTGGGGGCAGGCGGCAGCTGGTGAGCAGGTTACGGTGAGTTTTGCTGGGCAGGTTAAGACGACTAAAGCTTCAGCTGAGGGTGAGTGGAGTATTAAGCTTGATGCGCTGGCAGCTTCAGCTGTGGGGCAGGAGATGGTGGTCTCAGGAGAGAGTGTAATTACGCTAAACGATGTCGTTATAGGTGAAGTCTGGATTTGCTCTGGTCAGTCGAATATGGCGATGCGTGTTGGCTCTGTTAAGGGGGTTAAGGCTTTAAGGGGTTCTGAGAAACAGATTAGAAATTTTAAGGTAGAGAATACGGTAAGTTTCAATGAGGAATCCGTGGCAGCTGGGGTGTGGAAAGAAGCGGGTCCAGATAGTGCTGTTGCGTTTGCATTTTCATACTATTTACAAAAAGAGGTCAGCGTGCCTGTGGGAATCATTCTTACTTCATGGGGTAGTTCCTCTATTGAGGGGTGGATGCCGCGCGATATGACGGACGAGTTACCTCATTTTAAGGAGATTATGAGTGACTTCGATGCGAATGAGCAGCTTCGCGGAGATCTTGAGAGTATTTTGAAAAAGGGAAAGGGGAGAACCATACCTGAAGATATCAAGTTGCGCACTCAGCCAAATATTATTTATAATGCGATGATGAAGCCTATTGTCCCATTTGCTTGCAGGGGAATTGTCTGGTATCAGGGGGAGGCAAACGCAATGAATATTGTGGATATGACGCAATATGGAAGCTCATTGCCTGCATGGGTCGAGCGTTACCGTGAAGAGTGGGGGGGAGGTTTTCATTTCTTGGGCGTGATGTTACCTGGATATGCTAAGGTATCTGGTAAGGAAATAGATGGAGAGAACCCGTCTCTTATTTCTTGGGCATATATGCGTGAGGCTCAGCTGAAGGTTTTGACCTTAAAAAATACAGGGATAGCGACGACGATAGATTTAGGTGACGCCACGGATATTCACCCCAAGGATAAGCTCCCAATCGGTCAGCGTCTTGCTCTACTGGCGCAGAGAGATGTATACGATATGGATGTTTTAGCTGAAGGGCCTGTGTTAAAGGAGGTGATCCGCAAAGGTGCAGAGCTGGTTGTTCATTATGATTATGCCAAGGGGTTAGAAACAAAAGACGGGGAATCTCCTCGTGCCTTTTGGGTAGCTGATAATTCTCAAGAGTGGAAGCTCGCGAACGCAGTTATTGATGGACAAACTGTTGTTCTGAGTTCTCTAGAGGTTAAAAAGCCTCTTTATGTAAGGTATGCTTTTTCTGCGATACCTAATGTAAATTTAGTTAATGAAGCGGGGCTGCCTGCTCGTCCGTTTAGAACGGATCAATTTACGACAAAGTAGAGCTGCTGTAGGGTTCGTGAAGTGAGCCTGTAAGAATGCTGTTTTTGCCCTTGTAGTGGAGTGTGGTAGACATATTCTCAGAGCTATAAAAATGGATTGATTCGTATTTGAACATTTAGTAAAAAAAAGCGTTAAATATAGTGAAAGATTCTTGTCACTTGGCGTTATATTTCAGATGTTTGGGGCGTCTATGTCTGATACTTCCCAAGAGCCCGAAAACGAGTCGGTCAAAGCTTCTGCTGACGACCACGATATCGCAGAAACAAATGTCTCCGATTCACAAGAATACGGTGCTTCACAGATTGATAAGCTAGAAGGTCTTGATGCTGTTCGTAAGCGTCCAGGCATGTATATTGGTGATCCTGATGTGCGTGGTCTTCATCATTGTGTGTTTGAGGTTTTAGATAACTCTATTGACGAGCACCTTGCTGGATATTGTAAGACGATCAAGATTGCGCTTCATGTTGATGGTTCAGCGTCTATTTCAGATGATGGTCGTGGTATTCCTGTAGAGGTGCACCCTAAGTTTGGTATTCCTGCCGTAGAGTTAGTGCTTACTAGTCTTCATGCTGGTGGTAAGTTTGGTCAGGGTGCTTATAAATACTCTGGTGGACTGCACGGTGTGGGTGCGAAGTGTGTGAATGCTCTTTCAGATTGGTTTAAGGCGGAAGTTAGCCGTGAGGGGAAAGTTCACGCCATTACTTTTGAACGTGGTAAAACGGTTAAGCCTCTAGAGGTTATTGGCGATGTCGATCCAAAATACACAGGGACAAAAATTACATTTTTTCCAGACGCTACTATTTTCACAGATACGATCGAGTTTGAGTTCGCACGTTTAGCTACCCGTTTACGTGAGCTCGCATTCCTTAACCCAGGGCTTACTATTGAGCTTGAAGATGAGCGTCCTGAAAGCGCTAAGAAGGATACATTTTACTACGCTAAGGGTATTGAAGAATTTGTTGCTCAGCTGGGTGAAAACAAAACACTTGTTCACGATGACCCTGTAGTTATCAAAGGGAAACGTGCTATTGAGATTGATTATGATGGTAAGGTCATGAAGGATGATGTTTTTGGCGATATCGTTTTTCAATACAATGATAGCTACCAAGACAACATCCTCTGTTTTGCGAATTCTATCCCGAATGCTGATGGAGGTACCCACTTAACAGGTTTCCGTGGTGCTTTGACTCGATCCATTAATCAGTATGCTAAGGCCAATAAGATCCTTAAAGATAAAGATCCAGCACTCTCAGGTGATGATGTTCGTGAGGGTATTGTTTGCGTGATCAGTGTGAAGATGCCTAACCCACGTTTCAGTTCTCAAACTAAGGATAAGTTGGTGAATGCTGAGATTGAGGGTGTGGTTAGCTCTATTGTATATGAAGGTCTTCAGGATTACTTTGAAGAGAATCCTAATCTTGCAAAAACAATTATTGATAAGGCTGTTAATGCAGCTCGTGCCCGTGAAGCTGCCCGTAAGGCGCGTGAGACAGTCCGTAAGTCTGTGATGTCAGGCGGTGGACTTCCTGGTAAACTAGCTGACTGCTCAGAGCGTGACCCTGCTAAGTCTGAGATCTACATTGTGGAGGGAGACTCTGCGGGTGGTTCAGCCAAGTCTGGCAGGAATCGTACCAACCAAGCTATTTTACCATTACGAGGTAAGGTTATTAATGTGGAAAAAGCACGTTTACACCGCGCGCTACAGAATAAGGAAATTCAAGCGATGATCACTGCGATAGGTGCAGGCATCGGTGATGGCGATCAAGAAGGCGCCTTTGATCTTGAAAAAGTGCGCTACCATAAGGTCGTCATTATGACGGATGCGGATATTGACGGAGCACACATTAAGACACTGCTACTGACGTTTTTCTGTCGCCACATGCCTGATCTAGTGAAGGCAGGTTATCTCTACATTGCGCAGCCGCCACTCTATAAGGTGACTCGTAAAAAGCGTGAGGAATACATCTCAGATGACGATGCTTTGAATGAAATTTTGATAGATCTCGGCTCAGAGGATGTTCGCCTCCGTAACTGTAAAACCAAGGAGGAGGTTGATAGCGATTTGCTCAAGAGTGTGCTAGACACTCTGGCTCAGCTAACACGCTTTACCTCCACACTTGAAGGTCATGGTGGTAAGTTTAAGGATCTACTCGCATGTGCGAAAGATGGACACCTTGCTGAGTATATGGTGCGTATCCGTATAGGTAATGAAGAAGAACTACATTATTTTGATACAGAGAAGGAGCTTTTGGTTTACGCACAGGAGAATCGTGATCTAGGTCTTTTCGATGAAGAACTTACCGAAGAGGAGCAAGCTGAATACAAAGAAAAATATGAAGGCGTGCAGCGCCGTGCTGTTAAACGTGAACTTCACGAATCTGCAGCTATTGCTAAGGTTCTTACCAGACTCAATGAGTTCGGTCTGAAAACTGAGCCATTCTTCTCTGAAGACAAACCTCTTTATGAATTGATCGAAGGCAGTGGTGATAACGAAGAAAGAGCACCTGTGTTTAATCTCTTTGAAATTCTAGACAGAGTTCTAGAAATAGGAAGAAAAGGAATGCGCATTCAGCGATTCAAAGGTCTTGGTGAGATGAATGCTAAGGAACTCTACGCCACAACGATGGATCCAGAAAAAAGACAATTCCTTCAAGTCCGATTAGACGAAGATAACGCCATGGAAGCCGATAAAATGTTCGATGTTCTCATGGGCGACATTGTAGAACCTCGTAAGAGATTTATCGAAGATAACGCACTGAACGTCCAGAACCTCGACGTGTAAATAACCCTACTAATATTTAAATTTTTCTCATGTCTAACGATTCAATAAAGCCAATTAATGTGGCGGATGAAATGTCGAAATCCTTTTTGGATTACTCGATGTCAGTGATTATTTCCCGTGCTCTTCCTGATGCACGTGACGGACTTAAGCCATCGCAGAGACGTATTCTCTATGCGATGCATAATGATCTATCGCTCAGCGCAAGTAAGCCGCACTTGAAGAGTGCGCGTATTGTGGGTGATACGATGGGTAAATATCACCCACACGGTGATAGTGCTATTTATACCACGCTTGTTAACATGGCTCAGCCGTGGACAATGCGTGAAACGCTGATCGATGGTCAGGGTAACTTCGGTTCTGTGGAAGGTGATGCTGCTGCGGCGATGCGATATACGGAGGCTCGCCTCACGCATCTTGGCTCTTCCATGATGATTGATCTTGAGAAAGACACTTGTGATCATCAGGCAACCTATGATGAAACTCGTATGGAGCCAGCGGTTCTACCAGCCGCTATCCCTAACCTTCTTGTTAATGGTGGAACGGGTATCGCTGTGGGTATGGCGACGAATATTCCATCGCACAACCTCGGTGAGGTCATCGACGGTGTATGCGCCCGTATTGATAATCCAGCTCTTACTATTGAAGAGCTTAAGCAGTATATTAAAGGTCCAGACTTTGCGAGTGAATGTGAAATCCGTGGTTTCAAAGGCATTGATAGCTATTTCCACACAGGGCGTGGCAGTATCAAGATGCGCGGAACGATGGAGGTGGATGAAAAGGAGTCCGGAGCTTCTGTCATCACAATCACAAACGTGCCACACGGTGTAAACCGAGCGGTGCTTCAGCAACGCATTGCTGAATTGGTGCGTGAGAAAATCTTGCTCGATATCTCAGGTATGCGTGACCTTTCTGATGATGAAACACGCATCGAAATCACACTTAAGCGTGATGCTCGTCCACAGGTGGTGGTGAATCAGATTTTTAAACTCACATCGATGGAAACATCCTTTGGTGTGAACATGCTCGCTATTCATGAGCGCCGTCCTAAGCAGCTATCTGTGATGGATGCGCTGGATTGTTTCATCGAGCACCGCCGTGAGGTGATTATCCGCCGCACACGTTTCTTACTTAAGAAAGCAGAAGTTCGTGCAGAGGTTTTAGAAGCATTTTTACTCGCACTGGGACATCTTGATGACTTTATTAAAATTATCCGTGATTCTAAGAACCGTGATGAAGCTCGTGGTCGTTTAAAGGCGTATGATTTCCCTGTGAAAACTGCGGAAGCTCTAGGTATCATGATCTATGCCCAGCCGAGTGTAGAAGGAAATACCTACACATTTACTGACCGTCAGGTGAACTCGATCCTTGAGCTCCGTCTTTACCAGCTTACTGGTATGGAGCAGGACAAGGTTAAGGTAGAATACGATGGCATCCTTGCTGAGATCAAAGACTTCCTCGATATCCTAGCGAAAGAAGCTCGTGTTCTCACTATCATCAAAGACGAGCTTCTTGAGGTGCGTGAGAAATATGCAACACCTCGCCGTTGTCCAATCCTTCCTGACGAAGGTGAGATCGCTATTGAGGATCTTATCGCCAATGATGGCATGATCGTCACGCTTTCAAATAAAGGTTATATCAAACGAACTCCGTCAGCTGAATACCGCGTGCAAGCGCGTGGTGGTAAGGGCGTGAAGGGAATGGAAACTCGTAAGCCGAATAAGACAGACGGCGAAGAAGATGACTTTGTAGAGCAGCTCTTCTCAGCACAGGCGCACGATTACCTTATGTTCTTTACCAATACTGGACGTGTTTACGTTGAGCGTGTTTACGGAATTCCAGAAGGGTCACGCTCATCGAAAGGTCGTAGCATCAAGAATGTGCTTAATTTAACCGCTGACGAAAACATCGCAGCCACACTACGTCTTGAGCGCAAGACTGATGAGGATGGAAACGATATAACATTTGGTGTCGAAAACGGCTTCGTCCTCTTTGCTACCCGAAATGGTAAGGTGAAGAAGACCTCTCTCAGTGACTTTAAAAACTACCGTAAAGACGGAATCATCGCCATCAGGCTTGATGAAGAAAACGAACTCATCGATGTTCGTCTCACATCAGGAAGTGATGAAGCTATTCTTGTCACTCGCAAGGGACTCAGTCTCCGCTTTAATGAAGAACAGTCTCGCCCAATGGGCCGTGCCACAGCAGGTGTTCAGGGTATTAAGCCAGGAGCTGGTGACTATGTCATTGGTCTTGCGCTAGTGAATGAAGAGGGAACTCTCCTTGTTGCTTCAGAGAATGGTATCGGTAAACGATCACCGTTTGGTGACTATCGCGCTCAGACACGTGGCGGTAAGGGGATCATAACAATGAAGTGCACTGATAAAACAGGCCTCGTCGTAGGTGCTACTACCGTTTATCCAGATGACGAACTAATGCTCATGACCTCCGATGGTCAGTCGATCCGTATCCGTTGTAATGATGTGCGTGAAGCAGGACGAAACACTCAGGGTGTAAAACTTGTAACGCTCAAGTCAGGCAGTGTCCTTAAGGATATCGCTCGTGTTGTTCCAGATGATGAAGCTATCGAGGATGCTGATGCTGAAGGTGTTGATGAGATCGAGGCAGAAGATGCTGCTGTAGAGAATACAGACGGTAAAACTTCTGAGGAGTAGTCCATGTTGCCTGAAGATTTTTTCTTAGCTAAGAATACTCCTGATCGAGTATTCTTAGGCTGGGATAACATCTTGTTAGGCAGTGTGAAAAAATGGCTGCTTTCTGACGCCCAGCGTGATCATTTAGCTCAGACGTTGGTCATTGTTCCTACCTCGAACAGTGGTAGGCGCCTGCGTATGTCTCTATCTGAAAGCGGTGGGGTGCTATCACCCCGTGTGATGCCTCCTAGCAGCTTGTTCTCGATTGATCATAAAGATTCAGAGTTCGCCAGTCGCCAGCAATCATTGTGGGCATGGACACATGTGATTCGTTCCCTGAGTCTGAAAGAGTTTCCTGTGCTCTTTCCGAACCATGACTCGCATTCGTTAAGAAATTTTAGCTCGGCCCTGTCTTTAGCAAAACAGATGCTCACTCTGCGAGATATGCTCGCAGATGGAGATGCTGATTTTAAAAAAGCGCAGGAGTGTAGCCCAGAAGCAGAGCGCTGGCATGAGCTTGAGAAGTTAGAGTCTAGAGTGTTAAATGTTCTCAGTAACTGGGGGTTAAAAGACCCAGTATTAGCAAAGAGAGAAAAGGCGAGAAATCCTATACTACCACCTGATGTGAAGCATGTGGTTGTAGCCTGTGTTCCTGATCCTACATTGTTAGCCTTATTGGCGCTGAAAGGGTTTTTATCAGCGGGCGTCGCTGTGACCGTGCTTATTCATGCACCAGACTCTGAGTCTGCATCATTTGATGAATGGGGAATACCACTCAGTGATGTATGGGAAAAGAAGATGATCAATATCCCTAACTGGGAAGAACGACTGCATGTTACTGATAACAATGTGGAGGCTGCTCAAAAGTGTGTTAGCGTATTAGCTGAGGAGGGAACTCCTTCTTCAGAAGCTAGTGTGGCGCTCTGTGATGTAACGCTGAATACAGCTTTGTGCAAAGCGTTTGAAGCATCAGGCTGGATGTTGTTTGATCCTGAGGGACAGAGTCTTAACGCATCAGGTATGATGCATTTATTAAGGATTATGCGTCAGCTTGCTGGCGAAAAACGTTCTTTTGAAGCTTTTAGTGAATTAGTAAAATTGCCTGGTGTGGAGGTATTACTACCCTCAGGTGTTAGTCGTTATAAATTAGCAGGTATCGTTGATAAGATATCGGTGAAACACCTACCTGAAACACTGAAGGACGCTTTATTTTTAGTGAACAAAGAAGATAAGGGAATCCTTCAAGCTATAGCTGATCAGTTAGATCTGCTGAGAGATGGGGTCTTGTCTGAGGTGTTGAAAGGTTATCTGCTTACATGGTTAGAAGTCGCTGATAACGAGTTAGCAGAAGCTGCAGAGATAGCCTTATCAGACTGCCTAAATGCTATTTCCTATTTAGAAGGGAAAGGTGAGAATCCAGTAGCTGAAGAAGCTTTTGAACTATTAGCTGAAAGCTTGCAGACAGCACGTGTTACTCATGATCGTTTTGGCACGGCTCTAGATTTACAAGGTTGGTTAGAGATTTCGTATGATCCGGCCTTACACGTTGTTCTTGCAGGAATGCACGAGAAATGTGTCCCAGAAGGCGTTTCAGAAGATGCATTTGTTCCAGATTCCTTGAGGGAAAAGTTAGAGTTGAGAGACGCCCGTGGCCGCTTTGCACGAGATGCGTTTTTGCTCCAGTCGATGATTACCTCAAGGCAGGGTATTGGCCGAGTCGATGCGGTCACTGCGCGAGTTAATGATCAGGGTGAAGTAAGAAACCCTTCACGCTTATTGATGTGCCAAGAAGGTGAGTCCCTTGCAAAGATTGTACAGCATTTATTTAAAAGCTCTACCTCAGACAAATCTGTTGGTGGCCCATGGCATCGTGATTGGAAAGTTCAGGTGCCTATAGAAAAGAACCCTTACGCTAAAAATGATGAGGGAGAGCTTCGTAGCTTGTCACCTTCAGCCATTAAGGATTACATGCACTGCCCTCTACGTTTTTACCTTCAGCGAGTGAAGGGAATGTATAAATATACGAGTGATAAAAATGAGATGGATGCACTCGACTTTGGTAATGCTTGCCACAAGGTAACCGAGCGTTTTGGAAAAGATAAGGGTATCAGAGACTCTTCTGATGCTAAGGAGATAGCCGACTATTTATTTGCAGAGTTAGATACTTATATGCAGATAAAATATGGCTCTAAATTAGGTGTTTCACTTATGGTTCAGGTAGAAAGCGCTCGCGAAAGATTACGTGCTTTTTCTGATAAGCAAGCGGCACATCGGCAGGCGGGGTGGCTTATTGCAGAGTCTGAGTTTTTTGTCGGCGAGGCGGTCCCTTGGTCTGTGAACGGTCACCCTATTAAGATGATTATTGATAGGATAGATCATTCAGAAGACGGTAAGGAATGGTGTGTATGGGATTATAAAACATCTGGGAAAGCGCACCCGCCAGAGAGTCAGCACCTTAAGACATGGAAAGCTGATGAAAATAGAATGAAGCTTGGAGAGTTAATAGAACCAACGGGAAGGCAGAAAGCTCTTCGCCGCTGGGCTGATGTACAGCTGCCACTATACGCTAAGTTTGTTCAGGAACATTTTAAAACAGAGCGACTTCCCGATGTAGGTTATATTAATCTGCCCAGAGCCGTCAGTGATGTTAGCTTTAGTAGCTGGAAAAACTTTGACCAAGAGACAGTCGACCACGCTATGCTCTGGGCTGATGCTGCGATAGAAAATATTCGTAATGGTGAGTTTTCTCAATGTACTCAACTTTCTTCAGCCGATAGGGAATGGGATGATTTTTATGAAATGGCTCCAGATTCGCTAGGTGAGGCAGTGATTTTTGATTAGAATGAAATAGTTCATTGATCGTTTTTGTTTTTTCATACAATGTATTTTTCAAATGAACGATCCCGATAAGGTAGAAAAAGCGTCTACTGTAGCTCAAGTCCCGTGGCTAAGGCTATCTGTATTTGTGCTGGTTTGTGGTTTTGTTATTACCATGCAGACGCCCCTCGCTGAGAAAGTGTGGGATCGATTTGCCCCTAAAAGGGTTACGGAGAGCTCAAATCAGGTTGAGCAAAATGAGGTAGTTAAGATAGAGCCCGCTATCACTCCTGAGTTAGATGTTCCCGTTATTTTAGAGCCGGAAGATGATGCGGTATCATCAAGTAGTAATATTCGTAAGATGTCTAAGGGGTTTCAGTTAGAAACAAAAGTAACTCTAGGTAAGGGCGCGTCAGCGACAGAAGTGCGCGAGCGTGATGATAGCTATAAAGCGATCTACGAAGTGAAGCTTGATTTGCCTGCCGCGACAATAACTTTGGATGGACTAGAAAAGGTAAACCCAAAGCTTGGTCAGCTTCTTCCTGGATTGAAAGAGATGGTTCCTGATGCCAAGGTTTCAGCTTATTTTCATGAGCTATATAGAAGGAAGTCTGAGCGTATTCAGAAGAATGCAACGGATCTTAATGACATCATGACCCGTCATAATCTCTATGATTGTGAGACGATTCTTAACCTCACACACCCTAAATCCGGAAGGAAGGCCTTACTCGTTCAGGCTGAAATGGACGTGGTTTCAGATGGTTCAGATGGCGATCGCTTACCTACAATGCCTAAAAAAATAACGACATCGAGCCATTACCAGCCGATGACAAGTTACGGTTGGGAAAAAACTGGGAGGACAGAGAATCCTCTGATTGCAGGGTGGAAAACACGGATTGGTAAAGCGAGAGCTGAGATCTCTAACCCTGCTACAAAAAAAGATCGGGCAGCCTGGCTTAAAGCTCGGATTAAAAAAATCCAAGTTGAGATTGCTGATATGGAAAAACGTAGTTTCCTGATCGCAGAATATGACCCGTTTATAGTTATGCCTGTAGCGATGGTTATTGCCAGAGATGATGACTATAAGGCTAGGGTGGGGGATTATGCTGCGGTGATTTATAAGGATAAGATATACCCCGCTATAGTAGGCGATGCTGGGCCTAGCCATAAAATAGGAGAGGCGTCACTTAGGATGTGTAAGGAGCTAAACGCTAAAGCGAACTCTTACCATAGACCCGTGAGCGACCTTGCTGTAACCTACCTCGTTTTCCCTCGTTCTGCAGATAAGTTTCAGGAGCCAAACTATGAGCTATGGCGTAGCCAATGTCTTAAATTTATTAATGAAATAGGGGGGCTCGGTGAAGGTTATACGTTGCATAGTTGGGAAAATACATTTCCTGAGCCTATTAGAGTTTTAAATTCATCAGTAGCTGAGGAGTTGAATGCGTCTGGTAGTATCACCCCTGTAGCACCATCCTCTATTAGCCCTGTAGTTCCATCTACGCCATCTACTATTACCCCTGTGGCTCCGCAATAGAGCTTAGTGATTCACTCTCTATTTACTTTGTTGGCTCACTCTCACTCTCACTTACGCTTGCAAAGCCTCTATTTGAGAGTTATAATTATATTGTCATGAACCGAAATGCTTTATCATTACTATCATGCTTAGCTGTTTTACTAACAGTTTCTTGTAGTTCATTTACGAAACCTTCAGGTTGGCCTGTAACAGTGGAAGCAAGTTCTGAGTCAGTATCGCACATGAAAAAGCATGTGAAGTTTACAGGCTCTAATAGTAAGCTAACTAAGCAAGAAGAAGCATTGCTTACCTTTTTAGATGAAGAGGAGAACATAGCAAAAGCTAGTGGCAAAAAAAATGTGCAAGGCTCTCACCTCTGGTCAGCAGCAGAAGTTTATCGGGTTGATCCAGGGAGGCATATTTCTGTATTATGCGAAAATGGATATCAGCAAACAGCTGCCTACTTTCACTATAACGAGCCTGAGAAGACATGGTATCGTGTGAGTCATCTGGGTGAAAACCATTCTCGTGGTATTCCGGCTGTGATCGTCCAGTAGTTCGTATTCACCCTTCGAGGTAGATTGTTTTTTGAAGAGGTTCATCACGCATCAGTAAGCTGAGGTTCGATCGAGTCTAAGAAATAAGCACAGACCAAATAAAGCATCAGTTCTGACATCTGATACGCTGGAGTCATTATAATCAACCGACAGGTTTCGGAGAGAGCTAAACCGGTCAGCTCTAAACCGATCTAGACCTTTCTAAAAGCCTCTATTGATCCAGCTTGATGGTGATGGGCCAGCCTTTAAACTGCTTAGCATCTGGCTTGGATAGGTCTGAAAACCGTGGCCAGCATTCAAAGGTGACCTCCTTGCTCTCTTTGTGAAATATAATCACACCCCAGCCATCAGCCATGCTGTTTTTATCTTTGATCCCTGCACGTAATCGCCCTCGGTGTGTAGGGTTGGCATAGGCGTGCATCGTGACTTTATTATCAAAACCATCTTTGTAATCGCCTACCCATGGGAGTGGGTTTTCTTCAGGAGGGTTTCCTCCAGCTAATTCGCCTTCTGGTGACCACCAGCGACCGTAGACTGAATTTACGATGGCTGGCACTACAAATGACCAAGGGCCATCGCGGTAGTTATCAATACCGTGTTGGGCTACTGTGGCGAGATGTTGATCGCCAGCTATGTGCACTGCGTTTGCTTTTTTGATCAGCTTTAGAGCTTTGTTTCTGCCTGTCTGAGGCCAGCCGTTAGAGTCCATGTCAGCATGCAGTCGGTTCTTAGGGCTTCCATGTAAATGGGCACCTCCATAAAAAGCAGTTTGTGATAAAACAGCCTTCATGCTCACGCCCTCGGCATCATCAGCCCAGCTCTCAAGAAACTTGAGCTGGCGTTCGCCAAGTAGTTTGAGCCCCGGCACATCGATAACTTTGGAGTCATACTTTGGATCAAGAATATGGTCAGGACGAGGCCCTTTCATAGGATGTCTATCACGAGGCCCCGTTTTAAATTTACGATCTTCAATAATAGCGAAATCCACACCTCCAAGGATCAGGTTCGTGTAGTAAACACCTATACCTTGCTCGATAGGTGTAGGGTCATAAGCATCAGGCAGGTTACCTGTTTGTTGGCGCTCTACCATACGCACGTATTCTGGATGGTAGAAGTATCCACCACCGTCACCCTTTGACTTTTTTGCAGGTTTACCGTTTTCTCCCCAGAGGTTGGGTTGACCAATATCGTGATCGTCAGGGATTGAAATACACGGGCGATTACGGAATAGCTCTTTGAATGCTAAACCAAATTTTAGCCATGCTGCTGTGTGCTCTTTATGATCGTAGGATTGATCGCCAGCGAAAAAGATAAGGTCTGGGTTTTGAATATTGATGTTACGCGTGTATTCTTTGCGTAATCCTCGATCACGATTCGAGTTACAGGAAAGTGCTGCCATTACGATCTGTTTTTTGTCCTTTGGGTCCTTACGGATGAGACCTTCAAAGGATGCCTTATCACCATGTAGAATACGGTATTTCGTATCTTGAGTATCATCCCAGTTTTCAACTCGAAAAGTGGTGCTCCAGCCAATATCTTGAACGTTCTGTTTGGCGATCTCTTTCCATGTGCCGTTTTGTTCAATCTCAAGCCGAACTTCACGAGTTTCCTTCGGATAAAGGGGGTATAGTTGAGCTGTTAGTTTTAACACCTTGCCGTGAGTTGCGTAGAGACCAAAAGCTACTGTCTGATCACGAGGGACTCTGAGGTCACAGATTATATCTTTTTTATTTTTCGGGACTGGACGATTCCACCAGTCGTTTACGCAAAGGCTGTCTTCTCCTTTTGTAAAGGGCGCCTTCACTGGTGGTTCACCGTGATTAGTAGATTCCTCTGCTAATATCGGCTGCCAGCAAATCGTGAAGGTTGTAATAAATACCTTTAATAAGTAAGTTTTCATTGTTTGTTGAGTATATAACGGTTGCAAGGAATGGGGGGGTAGCAAATTATTGTCGCTTAACAAATATACAACGTCCTTTTTATAATATGTCTAATACCAACAAAAAATGGCGACGATTCGGCTCAGTATTTTATTCGGTGAGTGGACCTAATTGGTGATAGGTGGATTCAATATGCTAAGGAATAAAAGTTAGACGGAAGCGGCAAGTCTTTCATAACGTTGTTTTTAACTACAAAAGCAATGAAGCAAAAATACCGCCGACTCCGCGAAATAGATCGTGGAGTATATATACCGAATGAAAAAAGCAGGAAATACTCAAAGTGAAATTGCTCAAGCTCTTGGCTTTAGCCAAGGAACGGTGAGTAAGGAGCTGAAGCGTAATACAGGCAAACGAGGATACCGTGAGAAGCAGTCTCAGAAGCTAGCCGAAGAGCGTTTAAAGCTCAAATCAACAAAAATCCCTATCATTGTAGGAGATTTAGAACAAGAGGTTACGAGGTGCTTGAGGCTCAAACACAGTCCTGAGCAGATTAGTATCGGGCTTAAGCGACTGAACCAAAACGTGAGCTACGAAACCATTTACAGCTTTATCATCGCTGATCGCCAAGGTGGAGGAGATCTTTTCAGAGAGTTACGTATCAATGGCAAGCGCCGCTACCGCCGCCGAGCTGGTAATAGGCGAAGTAAAATACCCAATCGCCAAGGTCTGGAGAGTCGCCCAGCGATAGTTGATGAAAGATTAAGGTTTGGAGATTGGGAAGTGGACTTAATTGAAGGAAGCAAGGGCACAGGCTTCATTTTGAGCCTCTATGAGCGCAAAAGCCGCACAGGACTCATTAGTAAACTAGAGACCAAGAGCGCGGAAACAACAACCTGGGCAATTATTGAGCGAGTTAGAAGCTACGGCGTGAAAACTCTGACTTACGATAATGGGCTTGAGCTTTCGGGTCATGAGAAAGTGAGTCTTGAGTTTGAAGCGGCTGGCTATTTCTGCGCGCCTTATGCTAGCTGGGAGAAAGGCGGAGCAGAGAATTTCAATGGTCTTGTGAGGCAGTATTACCCGAAAGGGAGTAGCTTTGCTAAGATCACCAATGAGAGTTTGAAACGAGTGGAGCGAGAGATCAATGAACGCCCTAGAAAAATATTAGATGGGCTAAGTCCATCAGAACTAGCCGAAAAAATAGCAGCGTAATGAACTTTAGCCTATTTCGTTAGAAATTATTCCTTAGAACTTTGAATTCGCCCTTCATCAGTGATTTTGCTTTTGCCTGATTAATTCTAGATAACGCCTTAACTATAAATTAAGAAATCGAATCGCTAGCAGCGTCGTAAGGGACTGGGTGATCATCTTGGTCACCTATTGGGTCAGGTAGTGCTTCTGTGCTCTGCATGATCATGTCCTCAGCTGATTCTATATCGGCAGCATAGGCGATGTGAAAGAGCCCATCACCTTCATCAGCGATGGCTTCATTCGTTCTACCGATAATGATTCCTGGGTAATTCGCTTTTACTTCGATTTCATTATTAGCTTGGGGATCTGCTATAAAGCCTAACACCTCTCCTTTGTTAACTGCTTTCCCAAGTGACATAAGTGGAATGAAAATCCCTCCTTGTGGTGCTCTTTCCCAAAAACTCTTCTTGGAAATAACGATAGGTGATTTTTTTCTCTGACTGCGGGTTCGTGACGAGAGCATCCCCATATGCCTCATTACTGAAAGGATACCTTGCACACCAAAACGAATGGCTGAAGCGTCAAGCCTTAAAGCTTCTCCAGCTTCGTAAAGCAGTATGGGGGTTTCCAAATCGATAGATGCTGCTCTGAGCGTCGATTCTCTCTGAGAACTTGTAAGTATAACAGGAGGGGCAAAAACTTTTGCAAACTCCATAGATGTGTTATCTCCCTCGGTAAGCCTAATTTGAGGCATGTTTGAGCGGTTCACAGCTCCAGTATGAAGATCAATGACTAGATCTGCACGCGTAACTAGCTCATCCGTGAATACTTTAGCTAAGCGGGCTCCCAGTGAACCTTTAGCAGACCCTGGAAACAGACGGTTTAGATCTCTTCTATCAGGCATGTAGCGTGACCTCCGAACAAACCCTGGTCTATTCACAATGGGAACTGCCAAAAGAGTTCCTTTTAGTTTAGCTACCTGCTTAGTTCGCAAAATACGGCGGATAATCTCGGCTCCATTAAACTCATCACCATGAATACAACCACTAATAAGTAGTGTTGGTCCAGGAAGTTTACCATGGATTACAGTTGCCTGTAACTGCAGTTTCTCGTGAGTTACAAAGGTTCCTACCTCCAGATCAATCTGGGCTGATTCACCAGGTTGAACCGTGGTATCACCCAGAGTAAAAGGTTCACGTTTAGCTTTTTTCATAATAGTTAAAATTAATTATCCTTTACCTTTGGTGCGCGTAGTCGTGGTCTTCGCGCTTTTTTCAATGTGCTTAATAATGAGTCCTGCAACGTCTTTTCCTGTCGCTTTCTCAATCCCTTCAAGACCTGGAGAAGAATTCACTTCCATGACAACAGGGCCAGAATTCGAACGAAGAAGGTCAACCCCGGCCATCCCGAGCCCCATGATTTTAGCCGCCTTTACTGCTGTGGCTCGTTCTGCAGGTGTTATCTTTACAACCACAGCGTTTCCACCTCTATGTAGATTTGAGCGGAATTCCCCTTCTTGACCTTGGCGTTTCATTGCAGCGACAACTTTATTACCCACAACCAAACAGCGGATATCTGCACCTCCGGCTTCTTTAACAAACTGCTGCGCCAAAATATTTGCATCAAGTCCGCGAAAGGCCTCGATAACAGATTCTGCGGCCTTCGTTGTTTCTGCTAAAACGACGCCAACACCCTGTGTGCCTTCAAGAAGTTTAATGACGATAGGTGCTCCGCCACAAAGTTTGATAAGATGTCCAGTCGCCTTCGTATCATGGGCGAATGCAGTAACAGGTAAACCTACACCTCTGCGTGATAACAGCTGCAGTGAGCGTAACTTGTCTCGTGAACGGGAAATAGCCACCGACTCATTAACCGAGTAAACATTCATCATTTCAAACTGTCTGACAACCGCTGTGCCAAAAAACGTGCGAGATGCCCCGATGCGAGGAATGATGGCGTCAAAACCTTTAAGCTCATCATCTCCTAGAAAAATGCTAGGTGACGAAGACGCTATGCTTATATGACATTTTAAATAGTCAATGACCCGCACTTCGTGCCCTGATGCTTTAGCGGCATTGACGAGACTACTTGTGGAGTAGAGGCGTGGGTTAAGAGAGAGAATTCCGATTTTCATGGTTTTTGCGGTTTGGCGCCGATTAGATAACTTTGTGATGAATCAACGAGGAAAGTTCCAGAGAGAGCCGTTCGACCAAGAAGCATTCGGAATTTCATTTCTTCACGGTTTGTAAGATTCAGATCGATCTCGTGTAGACTTTTACCTATTTGCATTTGGGCACGAATAAATGGACGTTTCTGGCGATGCCCACCTGAATCAACAACTTCACGGTAGTCGATAACAGGAGCTGAACAATGGATTTCTGGTGAGCTTTTCGAAGTCAGTGGATGAATAACAAAATCCACCCAATCTGCACCGTCCTTACTGACAATTTCATACCTTGCTGCGTGGAGACATGATGTGCGGGCTCCGGTGTCTACTTTCGCCTTAATAGCCGTGATACCTAACTGAGGAAAGGAAACCCACTCGCGCCAACCGATGGTTAAATATTGCTCTGACATCGAATTTAATAATAGCAGCACGAGAATCAGCTGTGCAAACTTTATTCTGATGTATCGACTTAAAATTCAGGCTCTTTCAAACAGTCCGGTTGACCTCCCATGAAAATTTGTTAGTTGCCACTTCAGTAGACTAACAAAAAATGGCGAAACAGATAAACTGTTTCGCCATGTAGATTTTTTAAAAACTAAAGAGTATTAGCTGATAAGTTCAGGCCAGTCTTCTGTGTGGAAGAATTCACCTTCTGGCTTATCGATACGCTCGTATGTGTGAGCACCGAAGAAGTCACGCTGTGCCTGGAGTAGGTTAGCAGGGAGACGTTCTGCACGGTAAGCGTCATAGTAACTGAGTGATCCACCGAATGATGGAACAGGGATTCCGTTAGTAGCAGCTAGGGCGACAACTTCACGCCAGTCTTGCTGACCTTCGTTAAGAACCTTCGTGAAGAATGGAGCTAGCATGAGGTTAGTAGGAGCTTCATCCTGTGTGTAAGCTTCTGTGATGCGGTTAAGGAAACGCGCACGGATGATACAGCCACCACGCCAGATTTTAGCGATTTCGCCTAGGTTAAGCGACCAGCCTTTGTCTGCTCCGACTTTGCTGATGAGGTCTAGACCCTGAGCGTAAGAAACGATCTTAGATGTATAGAGCGCGTTACGAACCTTAGCGATTAGCTCTTCCTTGCTCATCGTAAGGTCAAAGTTCCAGTTGCTAGGTCCCTTGAGGATACCTGATGCAATCTTACGTTGGTCGCGCATAGAGGAAAGAATACGAGCTTCTACAGATCCAGCGATTGTTGAGAACGGAACTGCCTGCTCGACAGATCCCATAACAGTCCAGCGGCCAGTTCCCTTTTGACCCGCTTTGTCAACGATGAGGTCAACGATGTCTGAGCCGGTTTCTGGATCTTTCTGCTTGAGGATGTTTGCTGTGATTTCGATGAGGAATGACTCAAGGTCACCTGCATTCCACTCAGCAAAGATTTCTGCCTGCTCAGCGTTTGAGAAGCCAGCTGCTTTGAAAATGTTGTATGCTTCACAGATAAGCTGCATGTCACCGTATTCGATGCCGTTGTGCACCATTTTTACGAAGTGACCTGCACCGCCTTCACCGATGTGTACAACACAGGGCTCGTTGTCTACTTTAGCTGAGATACTTTCGAAAATAGGCTTCATGACTTCCCATGTGCTTACTGGTCCACCAGGCATGATAGATGGGCCTTTAAGAGCGCCTTCTTCACCACCTGATACACCTGCACCGATAAAGCGGAGCTTATGTTCAGTGCACCATTTGTCACGGCGCTCAGTGTCTGTGTAGAGTGAGTTACCGCCGTCGATGATAATATCATCTTCGTCGAGAAGTGGGATAAGTGACTCGATTACTGCGTCCACTGGGCCACCTGCTTTTACCATGATCTGGATCTTGCGAGGGCTAGCTAGGCTTTCAACAAACTCTTCGAGAGTTTCAGAACCTACGAGGTCCTTATCTGGGTTTTCTGCAATGAATTCCTTCATTGTCGATGTTGTGCGGTTATACACAGAGACTTGAAAGCCACGGCTTTCAACGTTGAGGACAAGGTTTTGTCCCATAACAGCGAGACCGATTAGACCGAAATCTGATTTTTTCATAGAATTTTTGAATTGGTAAATATACTTCGAAAAGCCGCAGCATTATTCACGTCATGGCGAATCAAGCAATACGAAGTTGCGACAGTATGCTTTAAAATCGATGTTTTTTGCTAAAAAGTGGGAATTTCTCAGCTATACATTGCCGAATCTGCCAATTTATCCATACTTAGCTTTATTATTAAGAAGGTTGTAGCACAATGTTCTTTAACCACATCATTTATGAACTTACCGAATACGATCACCCTTTTTCGCCTGGTTTTGACCGCTGTTTTCTGTGCGGCAGCCAGTGCAGAAGGCGTCACAGGCTATGCTATTGCTCTGGCCGCTTTCGTCTTGGGGGCTACTTCAGATTGGTTGGACGGTTACCTTGCCCGTAAGCTTAACTTAGTGACTTCATTAGGTAAATTACTAGATCCCTTAGCTGATAAAATACTTGTTAGCTCAGGTTTTGTCTACCTTTCGGCAAAAGGGCTGTGTCCTGTCTGGGTGACAGCTCTTATTATTTGCCGTGAGTTTCTAGTTACAGGGATTCGTCAGATCGCAGTTGAGAAAGGTGAGGTTATAGCTGCAGATGGATTAGGGAAATGGAAAACAACATTTCAGTTAGCATTTATTATTAATGCCCTTATCTATCTAACATTTGAATCTGTGGTGTCAGATAACGCGGCGGTTAAAGCTATCCAAGGATTTTCAGATAAAGAGTTCTGGGTGTTTCCTCTTACCCTCTGGCCAGCAGTAATTCTGACTCTAGTGTCAGGGTTCTTCTACTTTTGGAATGCGAGGGGAATGTTGCTAGATAAAGAGGATTAGCTTGAGCTTGGGATCTTCTTTATGGAGCTTCAGGTTTATCACTACTTGCTTTTAAGGATCGTAATACTAAGCCTAGTCCGCCAACGGCTAATACTAAAATGACGATGAGGTCGAAAGCGCTCATTCTTGCGAATGAAAAGTGAATCGATGAGATGGTGCCAAAAACGAGGGCGACTAATGATCCTCCTGCTAGTAGCCAGCCATACCATTTACGTGCATTATAGAATATAATACCAACGCCCAGCATGAAGGGGATCATGATCATTCCACTGGTGACGGGGTAACGCCCAAGTCCGTAGAGCCGCGCTCCAAAACCATAAGGAGCGGATATGATAATTGAATTTAGTAGTAGATAAATACCTCCACAGCACATGACAAGGCCGAGAAAAAATTGACCTGCCCCACCTGATGTTCCTCCTGCGCCTCTCATTGTATTATTTTTAAATTAGTAAGAATAAGAACGTGTTTAGCGCTTTTCTTTTTTTAGAGCTTTAACCTTCTTTTTCCACTCTTCCTTAGTTTCTCCTATGCGGGGGACGATGTGGTCGTAGAGTCTAATCTGTTCGAGAGTGAGCCCTCTCCAGATAACGAGCTTGGAGTCTGTGATGGGTCTATCGATGCGAACGACATCGTGCGGTTCACCGTTAACCTTTGCTAAGAGTAGTTTACCTTGGTTGATGGTGCTTACCCTTTCGAGCCTTTTACCCGCAACTGGTTTTATTTGGAAAACAATACCATAAGAGTTTGGCTCATCAGGAGACGGGAAGGGGCTAAATGCTATGATGTCTTTATTGCTTATTTCAGGAACAATACGAAAGTAGCCTTTACCTGCGAGTGTGATAGCTGGCTGTGCGAACTTAGGAGCCTCGGCTGCTATGCCCTCGAGATGGAATGAGATCAGAGCAGGCGGTATTTTTTTTCCGTTTGCTAAAGTCGCGTGGGAACTAATGATGAATGCGAGTAAGAGAAGATATTTCATAAATGTGCCGATGAACGACGGTTAATATTAAGAGCTTATTTTTTAGGTGCTTTTTGTGAAGCTTTTTTACCAAATAGTAGAAATACGACGGGTCATGAGGTTCGTTCTAGTATGGTTATTGGTCTAAGACGGCGTTTTTAAGCTCTGTATAAACGGCGGTGGGCTCTAAAAAGTCGTCGCTCGAGCTGATTTGAGGGGCGATGTAAATAGGCCAGTCTGCTGGATCTTCGGGGATGCGGCCATGTGAGCCGCGAACGAGCTCGGCATCGAGAGGGATGACATCCATGAGGGTGCGGAAGCCGAGCTTTTTTTTCAGTAAGGATTTCGCCAGCTTTAGTTTGGGGTACTTTAAAGCTGGGTCGATAAAGAGCTCGACCGGGTCATAGCCAGCTTTACGGTGGATGTCGACACAGCGGCTAAAGTCAGGTGCTAGGGTGTCGTCCTCCCAGTAGTAATAGGTGAACCACGCACGAGGCTCTGCGATGACAATCAGCTCTCCAGCTCGTGGGTGGTCGATGCCAAATTCCTTTTTACCGGCTGTATCTAGAACCCGCTCGATACCTGGTGTTTGCTCGAGTATCTTTTTTACGTTGGGTAAAATAGAGGCGTCGTTTACATAAATGTGTGCGATCTGGTGATCGGCTAAGGCGAAGGTTTTACTGCCACTGAAGTCAAGGTGTTCGAGACCGAGTTCATCTTTGACTTGTATCCATCCCTGCTTTCGAAAAATTCGATTTAAGTGGATAGGCTGATCAACTTCAGTAATCCCGTATTCTGAAAGGAGGATGATTTGTACATCGCGGGAGGTGTAAAAATTAATGAGCCGTCCGACGATCGCATCAATCGCGGCTAAGTCTTCCTTTATAGCATCATCATTCGGGCCAATGCGCTGAAGATTATAGTCTAGGTGGGGTAGGTAGACGAAGCTTAGGGTCGGTTTATTTTTTGTTTCGATCCATTCTGCTGATTGGGCAATCCACTCAGATGATGGAATACCTGCCATAGGTCCCCAAAAGTAAGGGAAAGGGAACTCACCTAGATCCTGCTTTATCGTTTCCCGCAGATCCATCGGGCTCGTGTGTATATCAAATACTTTTTTCCCGTCTGCTGGGTAAAGCGGCCGTGGTGTGATGGCGTAGTCGACAGTGGAATACATGTTATACCACCAGAATAATTGAGCGCAGGTAAAGGTTTCGTCCTCTTGACGTAATTCATCCCAGAGCTTGGGTTGCTGGACGAGGTGATTAGACTGTTTCCAGAAGCGTAACTCTGCGTAGTCACGGTCATACCATCCATTACCAACAATGCCGTGCTGAGTTGGGTTCTTTCCTGTTATGTAGCTTGATTGAGCTGTGCAGGTAACTGCTGGGAAAGCTGGCTTGATAGAGCGGCTTGATCCTTGTTCTAAAAAACGTGCAATTGCTGGAGTATGCGGGCCGATGAGACCGCGAGTTAAGCCAACGACGTTGATGACGGCAGTTCGCTTCATAGCTGTAGGGTTTCTTTTTCTCCGGCTCGTTTCTGGAGTGCTAGTAAGCTTGCTATGATTTTTTCTGGCTTCATGGTGTGTGTTTCATAAGACTCGCCAATAGCATCTAATAATGAAATCGATAGCTCACCTCCTAGATGTTCTCTAAATTCATCTAGACCTTCAATGATAGCGTAGCGCCCATCACGAGTCGTCTCTAGGAGTTCCGGGACGTAGAGGCTGAAGCCTAAGGCTTCAACAAGTGTTAGGATACGGGTGGCCTCCTCTGCGGGGAGTCGCCCGATGAGCTTACAGTAAATCACATCGACAGCTACACCGATGGCAACGGCCTCTCCATGACTCAAACGAAAGTCTGTCATGGTTTCTAGCTTATGAGCTACCCAGTGCCCAAAGTCTAAGGGTCGAGCTGAGGTTAGCTCAAAGGGGTCTCCACCATGCACGATGTGGTCGATGTGGTGGCGAGCTGAGCGCTCGATGATTTCAGTAATGGGGCCGAACTGTCGTTGGCCGAGAGCTTCAGCTTTGGACTCGATCCAGTCAAAAAACTCACGATCTCGAATTAAGGCAACTTTGACTGCTTCGATGTATCCGTCACGAAGTTGTCGCTGAGGTAGGGTTTTTAGGAAGTTGAAGTCATTGATGATCGCATAGGCGGGTGCAAATGTTCCGAGGAAATTCTTTTTCCCAAAATAATTAATGCTGTTTTTCACCCCTACGCCTCCATCGCCTTGGCTTAGCGACGTTGTTGGTAAACGTAAAAGGCGTATGCCCCGATGAGCCGTTGCTGCGGCGAAACCGACCATGTCGAGAATGGCACCACCTCCGATAGCAATAAGGTAAGAGTGTCGGCAGAGTTTAGCTTGCTCAATAGCTTCGAAAATATGCTTAAGGTGAGAGCGATCATTTTTAACTACTTCTCCACCAGGTAGCTCGATCTGACCTCGGAAGTCGATTTCTGCTTCTACGTTTTCAAAGTAGTGTTGAATGGTATTTTTCAGCTCAGGCTGACAATGAACCAGGTGATCATCAAGAACGACCAGAACACGAACTGGGCGCTTGCTTGGAGAGTCAGTTAAGACTTCTTTTAATACTGAGTTCTCTGGTGAAAAAACATTTTCAGTAAAATAAGTAAGGTGGCGGTAAGGCACCATAAACTCTTTGTTTACACTCTTAGTATTGATGGTCATTAGGTAGCAGGTATTTTCTTTTGCAGCAGAAGTGTAGTGATGAATAAAGCAACAAAACTGAATATAGCAAGAGGGCTAAGCTCTCTATGGCTAGCAATGACATAAAGGTCTAAGCAGACCAGCCCAGAGAGAAGGCCGCAAATGGTAAAATCAATTTGTGGTGGCTTTTTAAGAAGTCCACTTAAACTTCGAATAACCCAGGTGACGAGTAAAGCTAGGGCGAGCCAAAACCACCATTGGTTAATAGCTCCAAGGCTTTTCCCATGTGCGAAAACTGGAATTGATAAACTTACCAATGAGCCGTAGAGGATAGGTTTTGATTTTCCTACGCCACGCGCGACGTAGCTGAGACCTACGATATAGAAAAAGAGGGAAGCAGCGCTGATCCAGATTATGGGTGAGAGCTCTGGGTTACATGCAGCCCCAGCCCAGAGAATAAGTAGAGCTCTACATCCAGCCATAGTGAAAGGGCTCCACGGATTGTTTTTATGAGATCGGTTATACCAGATGATGCATCCGAGTAGAAGAGAGCCAAACAAAATGGCCATGTTGTTAAAGAGAAAGCTGGTGGCGTATCCACAGCCTAGCCAAAAGATAGAAAAGTATAAAACGCGTTTAGAGGATATTTGCTGAGCAGGGATGGGTCTTTCTGGGCGGTGTGCCCGGTCGAACTCGACATCGAACCAATCATTTAAATACATACCTCCCGTATAGAGAATGCTGCTGCCCAAGAGTAGTAAGATGAGGTCGTTACTATCAGCGCCATAAGCGAGTAGCCAGGCGCATAGAACATTTGACCAAACTGTGGGGAGATTGGAAGCCCGCGCTAGTATGAGATGTGTTTTCCATCCAGTCATTATGTTACGGTGTATTAAAGGAGTGGCTAAATTAAGCTTAGGTTACGTTGTTCTAGAGCCTTGATGCACCAGTCATACTCCTCAGTTAGCTGACTTACTACGCTAGAGTTTTTTATAGCTTGGGGTAGTACTTCCCAAGTGTAGGTTTCGAATTCAAGGTGAGAGCAGATGCTTGGGTTTTTAGCCCAGATATCTAAGACTTCCAGCAAATGATCAGCAGTGGTGTCGAGTCCTTCTTGAGGCTTCATGTGTAAGGGGACATGAAAGTGAATACGCCATTCTTGGTGCTGCTGAATAGTTTCGGGCGGTAGTGCCAATGCCTGATCAAGATCTTCCCAGCGTATTAATGTGTTCTTGTCAGATCTCGCAATAACCTGATGGAGGTAGACTGTGTCGACGAAGGCCTGTAGTCGCCTTTGAATGCTAGCTGTTGGTTTTACTTTCAGAGCAGAGCTTAAATGTAGCTTGCTCAGACGAATATTATTACTCGTAAGTAGTTCGATGCTTTCAGCTGGGTTTTCATACTGAATCGCCATGTGACAGGTATCATAATTGATACCAAGGTGCTTATGTATTAATTCTGAATCAGAGCTTTGCTCATGAAGTGATTTAAAAAAAGTTAACACCTCTTGAGTCGTTTCAAGATAGCCTAAGGGTTCAGGCTCGAGACCTAGATGAAGATCTCGTCCGTGTTTTTTACTGAGGGAGGCTATGTAAGCAACGCAGTCGAGTAGATTGCTTTTTATTGCGTCGACCTGTGTATCGCTATCGATAAAGGCCTTAAATGAGCAGGGAACTGTACTGACACTACCACTGACTCCTGAAGGTAACAGCTGGACGAGTAAATCAAATAGTTGCTTTGTGTAGCTTAAGCGCTCAGGAGTTTGCCAGTCGGGGGCATAGACTTGTTCTTTTACGCGGGTGTCGTGGAAACTTCCATAAGGGAAGCCATTGATCGTAAATACGTAGCAGTTGTTTTTTTTAAGCCATTGCTGAAAGTGACGCAGTGTATCTGGATCGGACAGTTCATCTGCTGCCTGCGCGCTGAGTCTTAGTCCGATGGCGTATGGCTTATCGTCAGGGCATATTTGCTGCTTTACAGCTAGGGTATAGAGTTCAAGCCCCGCAAAGGTTTCTTTCCAGTTTTCCCCTCGGTGGATATTCGTGCAATAGGCAAGATGTACATTCTGTTCAAACTGCATACAGCTAGAGACTGAGTTTGAAATTAGGACTTTGTTGAAGGAAGCGCACAGGGTTTTGATAGACAAAGCGGTCAATAGCCTCGTCTTCATAATTGCGATTGCGAAGCTCCATGATCGCCTTGGGTAAGGATAGCGGATCGCTGACACCCCAGTCACAGGCTGAGTTCATCCAGATGCGATCGGTCGAGCCGTAGAGCTCGAGCATATCGACGGCTCGAGGGGGAGAGCACTTTGACTCTGGGTAAAGGGTGATTCCGGCCCAAAAACCTTTATCTAGAACCATTTGCACTGTGTGTTCTTCAACGTGATCGATCAAGACTCGGTTCGGGTCGATACCGGAGTGAGAGCTGAGAATATCTAGGATTAAGCGTGTGCCTTTAAGTTTATCTTCAAGGTGAGGCGTATGAACGAGAAGTAATTGATCGTGATCTACTGCGAGCTGGACCTGCTTTTCGAGTATTTTTACTTCATTGACACTGTTTTTGTTGAGCCCGACCTCGCCGACTCCAAGCACGTTTTCCTTAGAAAGAAATTCGGGGATTAGCGAGAGCACCTCTTCAGCAAAGACAGGGTCTTCGGCTTCTTTAGGGTTAATGCAAATCCAGCTGTAGTGAGGGATGTGGAACTTTGCGGCGCGTCGTGGCTCATGCTCAGTGAGTTGACAAAAGTAGTCATAAAAACCTTGGGCTGAACTTCGGTCAAAGCCAGCCCAGAAAGCAGGTTCACAAATTGCTTTGCAGCCTGCCATCGCGAGTGCCTTATAGTCGTCGGTAGTCCGGCTGACCATATGTGCATGAGGTTCAATATAGCGCATAATGATTTACTTTTTCCAAGCTCCTGTTGCTGGTCCAGATCCAGCTTTGAGGATGGGGGCTTCGGTTGGGTCGCTGAAGCTTTTTAATACCGCTTCTACTCGGTTAGAGGGTGCTTGCAGATGTGATAATGCCTGAATGAATGCCTGGTAGCGGTAGTCTTCTGTTTGCTCGTTACGTTCGATTCGGTCCATAAAGGCGGCGAGGTCGATAAGCTTTGAGCGGGCATCCCCAAAATAAAGCTCTAGGCTATTATTGTTTGGAGGGTTCTTCATGCGTTGGATAAATGAGTTTTTCGTTTTTAAGACTATTTCCGAACGGTGTGAATTTTTAAGCTCGCCAGAAGAGGGTGTCAAGCTTGGCATAAGTCTCTTTTTACCTTCTATTTAGGCGTTTGCCGTCATTTTAATTAGGTTTTAGTGCCGTTGTAACTTCATATTTGTTTAGTGTAGTTACATCTTTATCGTGATGAGTGTATGAGGTGTTTTGTAAGTTAGATGGAAAAGTGTGTGATGGGTGCTTGCCTTGGTTTCTCATTTGGGCATGATATTAATATTATACGGGATAAGTAAGTTTATTCCCGCCAGTGATAACCTATTATAATAGATGATGACCACAGACGTTATTGAAGTTACAGAAGCTAGTTTAGACCCTGAAAACAAGGCTCTATGGGCAAAGGCTCAGAGCGCTTATAAAGTTAGGAACTTTCCGTATGCAGTCAGCTTATGTCATGCAGTTTTAAAAGATCACCCTGGTTTTCTGGATGCTCGTAAGCTTGCAAGGACCAGTTCTAGCTCAGATCAAGCAGGTAAGAAGCAGAAAAAGGGGCTTTTTGGCGGTAGTGGACTGAAGTTGCCATCTATTAAAAAAGACCCAGTTAAGGCTCTTTATGAAATTGAATTGGAGTTGGCGAAATCGCCGTTTGATCCAGATGGGAATGACCTCTTGCACGAATGTGCGAAAAGCCTGAACTTATTGGGGACAGCAGCTTTTGCTCTTGAAACTGTGCGTAGTGGTGCTCCTGAGAATAAAAAATTAATTCATAAGCTCGCTGAGTTTTACTTAGCTAATGAAAACCCAGCTAAGGCGGCAGAGGCCTATAATACTATTTGTGAGCAGGACCCTACTGATATGGCTGCTCTGAAAGGATCTAAAGATTCGACTGCACGAGCATCGATGAAAAAGCAAAACTGGGAGGGGGCTACGGATGTGCGTGATCTAATGAAGGACGCGGATCAAGCTGCTGAGTTAGAGGACGCGAATAGAGCCGCGATGACAAAAGAGCAAATGCAGGAAAAGCTTGCTAAGCTATCTGCTGAATATGCTGCAGATAATCAGAATGTAGAACTGGTAAAAGATATCGCAGATCTTTATGAGCAGCTAGAAGATTGGACGAAGGCTTACTCTTTCTATAATTATGCATACAGTCTTAGTAGTAGTGATATTGCATTAGAGAATAAGGCTGCAGAGATGAAGGATAAGGCTGCTGAATTTGAAGTTGCACAGCTTAAAGCGGCATATGAGGCTGATCCTAATAATGTAGAGCTGAAGCAGCAATACGATACAGTTATGTCTCAGCACACAGCTGAGCAGGTTACAGAAGCTGCCGCTCGCGTCGAAAGAAATCCTACTGATCCTCAGTTGCGTTATGAGCTTGGTCTAGCGCTGTATAATTCAGGTGAATACAGTGATGCTATTCCTCATCTCCAGCAGGCGACTAGGAATCCACATATTCGCACGAAAGTGTTATTACTTCTAGGTCGCACATTTAGAGCTAAAAATATGCATGACCTTGCTATCAAACAGCTTTCAGACGCTCTTGCCGACCTTAATGTTATGGATAAGACGAAGAAAGAGGTGCTTTATGAAAAAGGGCTCATTCATCAAGATATGGACAATAAGGAGGCCGCTCTAGATAGCTTTAAGCAGATCTACGAAGTTGATTACGGTTATCTAGACGTTGCAAAGCGTGTAGAAGAGTCTTATTCATAGTCAGAACTTTAAAGCTAAAAAAGCCGCTTCAGTATTTTTCTGAAGCGGCTTTTTTTGTATGTGAGATAACTACTTCGAGCCTATATTGGCTATTATTTCGTGCCACATGAATCTTGTGATACTGTGGGTGTCGAGCTCAGCGGGGAGGTGGCTGAAGTCGGGCAGTTTATTTAGCTCGGATTTAACTAGGCCGTAGAAGGTTAGTTCGAGGCTTTTGTCGATAGCGGAGCTTTTTTTGATGTCGATGATAGCTGAAAGAGGGGCGGTCTCGCGAGTCTTTGTAGCTTCTGGGTCAAGGGTGCTGAGCCAGATGGCGATAGCTGTTTTGGGAGGTTGGTCGCCCTGAGGTATTCCAATGATAAGTTGAGATTCGCAGTTGATGACTCCAGCCGCCGAGCCGTTGATTTGTTGGGTGATGGAGTCGACCGATTTTTGTAAGCTTGAGGTATCGCGAATACTGGCTCCGATATTGAGTGTCAGGGTCGCTAGTGTCTCACTGAAGGGCTGTAAGGGCTGGGTTATTTCTGAACGAAGCTTTTTGATGGCTATTAGCGCGGCTGTCCTCTCTTCAGTGTTTGACTTGCAGGTGTCGAGGACGCGTTCCCATGCCAATAGAGCGCGGGACTTTTTCCCTTTGGATTCTAGGTCTTGGGCGAAGGCGATTATTGCCTGTGCGCTTTTCTCTTTTGCTAGCTCTTTGTAGTGGAATAGTGATAGCTTATTGTCAGAGTTAGTATCGGTGACGGTAAGCTTTGCTACAGCTGTAGGATCTGGTATTGGCTTAGCCTTTTCAAGGTTCTGACCTACTGAAGGGGATGGGTCTGTGCTTATCTGAGGTAAGGTTTTATCTGTATGATCTTCACGCCATTGTTCGCGGATTTGGCTCAGCTTTTCGTCAGAAGGTGGAGTGATGAAGTCTTTATCCTGTGTTCCATAAAACCATATAGACAGCGCTGTGATGATGCACAGTAGTATGACGATATAGAATGGGATACGCATGAGAAAGGGCGAATAGATTAACGCAAAAAAGCCTCCCATAGAGGAAGGCTTTTTTAAAATATAAAATTAAATAAGGTGAAGGTTATACACGCTCAGCAGCTTTTACGAAGAGAGCACGCTTACCTACACGATCACGAAGGTAGTTAAGCTTAGCGCGTCTTACTTTACCGCGACGAGTAACTTCGATCTTAGCTACGCGTGGTGTGTGAAGTGGGAATACACGCTCTACACCTTCACCAGAAGCAATCTTGCGAACTGTGTATGATACATTGATGCCGCTACCTTTTTTACCGATACAAAGACCTGCGAAAATCTGTAGACGCTCTTTACCACCTTCAACAACGCGGGTGTGAACTTTAAGGCTGTCTCCGACGTTAAAGTCTGCGACATCTTTGATTTGCTCTTTTTCGATTTTGTCGATGATGTTCATGGTGAAAAGTAAGGTAAAAAATACGTTGAAAAATGATATTAGCGAATCGTGCTTGTTTTAGCTGTAGCTCGCTACGGGCGGCAGGATTACCTCACTAAACTGAGTAAAGCAACTTTTTTTTTGATTATTGGGGGTGAAAATATCAATTTTACCTACGTAGAACTTTTCTTAGTAAAAATAGAGGCCTAAACCAGCAAAGATGGCGAAAATAATAACTAAAGATTCGAATAGCTTCTGGGGTGTTATTTTTACTAATCTAAATCCAGCGTATACACCTAGGGCAATGATGGGTGAAAGAATGATATTTCCAATGATTGTCTGGGTATTGATGAGATTTAGCGATGAGCTGAATGGTAGCTTGATGATGTTAATGAGTAGAAAAAACCTAGCGCTAATCCCGAGTAGTTGCATTTTTTCCATTCGTAGTGAAACGAGGTAGATCTTTAGCACTGGGCCGGCGGCGTTAGCCAGTGTGGTGGCTATGCCCCCGGTGATGGCGGCTGTGAAGCCTGCTTTTCTGGTCGATACAATGGCTTTGAATTGTTCGGGCTTAAATCTGCTTAGGAGCTGTATTGTAACCATGAGTAAAATGATGATGCCGATAGCTTTTCTCATGGCATCGTCATCGGCGCGGCTTAAAATAGTAAAGCCAATGACTAAACCAATACAGGCTGGCCAGATCAGAGGAAGCACAGCTTTCCATGAGGCATATTTTCGAAACATGGGGTAAACGGTGAGGTCAGCCATGATGAGCATGGGAAGAGCGAACCCGACGGAGGCTTTAGCTCCCAGGACTTCTGCAAATAGAAATACGGAGATAATGGAAGCTCCTGAGAAGCCGGCTTTAGAAATTCCTATACAAAATGCGGCTAGGGAAAGTAGACACCATGAGTTGATATCTGTGACAATGGTTAGCGGCATGATTAAGTCTGTGCACTATAGGTTGTTTTTTTCAAGGATTGGTCATTGGAATTTATCCATCTTAAAGGTAAACGAAATACATCATGCCAGCGAAAAAAACAGAGAAGAAGCCAGTAGTGTTATTGATAAGAGACGGGTGGGGTGTAAACCCGGGTGGTAAAAAGACGGCAAAAAAAGACGGCAATGCTGTATTGTTAGCAAAAACACCATTTCATGACATGCTCTGGAAAACATACCCTAAGAGCTTTGTAAGTGCTTCTGGTGGGGATGTTGGTTTACCAGATGGCCAAATGGGTAACTCTGAGGTGGGTCATTTGAACTTAGGTGCTGGACGTATCGTTTATCAGGATCTGACACGTATTAATAAATCTATTGAAGATGGCGACATGGTGAAGAATCGTGTTTTGAAAACAGCCTTTAATAAGGCTAAAAAGGGGCAAGTTTTACATTTTATCGGTCTCATATCTGATGGTGGCGTTCATAGTCATCAAGACCATTTGATAGCGATGGCTAAGATGGCTCGTGAAAGCGGGGTGGAGGAAATTTATGTGCACGCGATTACGGACGGTAGAGATACGTCACCGACAGCAGGTGCAGAATACCTCAGTTACGTGGAGGATGAGCTTGCGAAATACGGAGCCCGTATAGCTACTGTGATAGGTCGTTATTACGCTATGGATCGTGATAAGCGCTGGGATAGAACAGAGCTAGCTTGGGAGGCTATTGTTCACGGTAAGGGAATGAAGAAAGACATACTTGCGAGTGAGGCTGTCGCTGAGATGTATGAGCAGGATAAAACCGATGAGTTTATCTTACCTATGATTTTTTATAAGCACAATACCAAGCGTGTAAACGACGGAGATGTGGTTGTTTGGTTTAACTTTAGGGCAGACCGTGCAAGGCAGTTATCTGAAGCGTTTCTTACTAAACCTAGGTTCGAAGGCTTTAAAACAGGTCGTCGTCCCCAGGTTCATTACGTAACGCTAACGCAGTATGACGAAAACTATAAGGTGCCGGTGGTTTATAAGCCTGAAAACCTTAAAAATGTTCTAGGCGAAGTAGTGGCAAAGGCGGGTAAAGAGCAGATGCGTATCGCAGAGACTGAGAAATACCCACATGTTACCTATTTCTTTAACGGTGGAAAAGAGAAGCCGAATAAGGGTGAAAAACGCTTCATCGTTCCCTCCCCTAAAGTAGCGACTTACGACCTTCAACCGGAGATGAGTGCTCCTGAGGTTATGGATACCGTGGTTGAGAACTTGAAGGACTTTGATCTCGTGATTCTTAATTTTGCGAACCCTGACATGGTAGGGCATACTGGTGTTGTAAAAGCTGCAATAAAGGCATGTGAGGCCACCGACCTTGGCGTTAAAAAAGTGGTGGAAGAGACTCTGCGCCTCGGTGGTAAGTTAATCATCACTGCTGACCATGGTAACTGTGAGCAGATGCTCAATAAAGATGGGTCGCCACACACGGCGCACACTACGAATCTAGTAGATGCTATCTACGTCGGTGAAGATCACAAGGAGGTGAAGATTAAGGATGGTATCTTAGCTGATATAGCACCTACTCTGCTGGACCTGATGAACTTGAAGCCATCAGATGATATGACAGGCAAGAGCCTCTTGTCTAAAAAGTAGCAGCTATCTCATATGGTTTCTTCTCTACGGTTATTGAACTTTCGTTGCTTTGATTCCTTGTCGCTTGAATTCTCAGAGACAGGAACAGTCATCGTGGGCGCGAATGCTCAGGGGAAGACCTCTCTGTTAGAAGCTGTGTGTGTGCTGGTGCGCCTTCAGTCTCCTAGGAATCGGCGTTTGGGAAAAATGGTGAAGCTGAATAATGATGGATCGGCTAAACCACGGGCTGAGGGTTTTGGTTTAGCTGGAGAGTGCTGGGGGATAGAGCGTCAGTTACGTTATAGTTCAGGTCAGGGACTCAGTATGAAGTGCGAGGGAGAACCCGTTGCTAAACATAATGATTACCTATCAAACGGAGGCTTAGTGGTTTGGATGGGGAATGATGATCTTGATTTAGTAAGAGGATCAGCAAAGGTAAGGAGGCGTTATCTTGATTTTTTGGGTTGTCAGCTTGATCCTCTATATCGTGATCATTTAGCGAGATATACGCGTGTTTTGAAATCCCGTAACCTTTTGTTGAAAGATCGAATTGTTCGCGATCCTGAAGTTGCTGCTTATACAGAGCTTTTATTGACGCATGGTCACTTTATCACTCAGGCTCGAGGAGAGCTTGTTAAATTACTTAGTCCTGAAGTGTCTGCTTCACAGGCTAAAGTCAGCGGATGTGATGAACGAGTAAGTATAGAGTATGTGTCAGGTTCTGGTGATAGTTTTTCAGATGAATTAGAGAAAAGCTATGAACGTGAACGAAGAATAGGTCAGACCGTCGTAGGGCCACACCGCGACGAGCTGAAGCTGGCTATTAACGGTATGGCATCAGCTGATTTCGCGAGTGAGGGACAGCAGCGAACTATGGCTCTTGCTCTTAAGCTGGCACAGGGTGAATTACTACAGAAGCGAGCGGGTAAGATGCCTGTATACTTACTGGATGATATTTTTGGTGAGTTGGATCCACAGCGTAGAAACGCACTGATGGCTGCCTTGCCGGGGTCAGCTCAGAAGCTGATTACAACTACTCATATTGACTGGATGAAAGAAGAGTTTCCAGTCATCGATATTGCTAAGATTAAGGCTGCCGGCGGGTAGTTTCTAGAAGAGGGGCTAAAAGTGCCTGAGGCAAAATCTGAAAAGCATTACGAAG
>CAYNLE010000005.1:48224-56803 GCA_964397975.1 uncultured Verrucomicrobiales bacterium
AAAAGCTAATTAGAGCGGAAGCTTTTTTTATGGGAAGTATGATTACCTAGCAGCCCCTCATATTTGATATCGATTTCAGGTATTTAAACAAAATAGCGTAAGAACAGACAATTTATGTTGGATATGGCATTTGATTAGTTGTAGTAAGTGACTTCTTGCAGATTAACCCATTGTGGTATCAGTAAATTTTTTATTACTTCAAAACTATGAAAATTAAGCCTTCAGATAATATTACTGTCAGTCGTCCCGTTGTAGCTCGCCGCCTTAAAAAGGGATTCACTCTACTAGAGATGGTCATCGTTCTTGGTATTATAGCGCTGATTATGGGAGGTGTAATGGTTACTTTGCAAAAGATTGGTAGTGTTGGAGAAATTAAGGTGGTCGAGGGAGACTTCAGAGGTCTGGAAAGTGCTTTATTAGCTTACAAGACTTTGGCTGGGCATTTTCCATCACAAAACCAAGGCTTGAAAGCTCTCAGAGAGAAGCCATCAACAGCTCCTCGTCCTAAGCGCTGGAAACAGCTTCAGACAAGAGCCCAATTAGACCCTTGGGGTAATGAATATGTGTATAAGTTCCCTGGGACAAAGGACAGTGCTCGCCCAGAGGTTATTTCACTAGGTGATGATGGTGTCGAAGGTACTGAGGATGATCTGTCGAGTCAGGATGAATAGAGATTTGGGACATCAAGTTTTAAAACCGAATTTACAAAAAGGTTTTACGCTTCTCGAGGTCGTTTTCGTTCTCGGAATGATAGGTATTATAGTTACGTGGATCACGCTCGGAGTAGCTACAGTTGAGACTGAGCAGCGACTACGAGATGCATCTGGTGATATCGTTGCTATGGTGGGGAAGGCTCGAAGTATTGCTGTTCGCCAGCAGCGCTCTTATCAGGTGATCGTTACAGCTGATAAGGTCCTACTTCAGCCTGAATTTTTTAATGAGGACGATAGCTTTGATGAAGAAGAATTAAATGATGATGAGGCTCGAGTGGAGTATGAGGATGTCACCGATAGTAAGGGCTATGACTCAGATGTTGAGTATGAAATTCAGCGCTGGCAGTCAGATAACTGGTTAGTGATGGAGGAAAAAAATAGAGCGGAGATAACTGTAAACCCTACAGGTTTGGTAGAGCCTATTTCTATCCGTTGCTCTTATGAAGACAGCTGGTTAATACAGAGGTTACATCCCTTGACAGGTAGTGTCAGAGAGGAAGAAATGACAATTCAGGAGTAAATAAAGATGAAGGTAGGTAAGGTTAAGCGCTATAAACAGTCTGGTTATGTGATGTTGGAGATCATCATCGCGATCGGGTTGTTCTCTGCTGTGACCGTATCTTTGATGAAGGCTCTTTCGATGACGAATCAGGCTGCGTTGACGATTCAAGAAGAGATGACGATTCAGCAGATCCTTAATAGCGCGATAATAGATGTTCTCAGTCAGCAAACTATAGAAGAAGGAGAGAGCTCAGTTTCACTAGTTGAGTTAACAGGTGATGATGAATCGTTTTCCGTAGGTGAAGTCGAGACGCTTATAGAGGAGATAGAGCTAGAGAATGAAACGGGTAATGTTCTTCCAAACATGTTTCTTGTTAGGGTGACGTTTCATTGGCAGCAGGATAATGAATGGCAAGAGCGAAGCATTGAGACCTGGCGCCACGCTAAACTTTACGAGTAAGTCGATATGAACGTGAAGCAGTCTATTAGAAAAGCAAAAGTTGCAGTTGGGTTTACTCTGCTGGAGGTGGTGCTTGCGTTAGGTATGATGAGTCTATTGGTAGGAGTTGTGTTCCAGTTAGCTAGTACATCGATTATCATCAGCCAGACGGTGGTCGAGGAGCAGAATGCTACGATGGAGCGGAATGCTTTTTTTAGCTTATTGAGAAATCATTTTGAGCAAATTCCCGGTAATGCCATTATGGCAATGAATACCACGGAGGTAAGGCAGGGCGATATTACGCGCGACCTTTTTACTTTAACATTTCAGAATGTGCCGATGGCGTTTGACTGGGGTGAAGCTCCCTTGACGGCTGAGGCCCTTCAGTTAGCTACAGTGCCGGGGAATGATGGTTTTGTGAATGTTGTATTGAGGTTCTATGATGTTAAAATTTTAGAAGATCCAAATTCACGGGAAGAGGTTGACGTAGATGCTGAGCCAGTTGCTGAAATAACTATAATTGAGGATCTGTGGCTTTGTGATTGTGAGGCTATAGAAGCGGATTCACTGAATGCTCTCACAGAGTGGGATGATAACTCGAGATTACCTTTACAGGTGAAGTTGTATTGCCGCTTTTCAAAGGATTCGGATATCGTTCAGCAAACCTTTTGGGTGGTTAAAAAGGTGAATACGGCAATTTATTTTCGAAACTTAGCTCAGAATACAGGATCAAATGGCGCTGAGCAAAGAGCAGGTGGCCAACGAAATAGAGGTGGTGATAACCCTAACCAGGGTAACGGTGATCAGCCTGCAGCCAATACTAACGCTGACCAATAGACAGTAACGTAATAATGAACTCATCGATACCAGTTAAAAATAAATCACGGTCGCATTACTGTGGGCTAAATTTACGGAAAGGCAGTTCTTTGATTGCTGTTTTTTGGATTATGGGGGTCTTGACCTTAGCTGTTTTTGCGGCAGTTCGGGTTGTCTATTTTGATGCCGATATCGCGGCATCTCAGCTTAATGGCTCTGATGCTTTATTGGCCGCCGAACGTGGTATTGCTGTTGCTTCTAACGATCAGGTGAAGAATGGAGACCCCTTACTTGAGTGGGAAGATAGGGATCAGGATATTGGTTACCGCGCGCGTTATGTCTCAGAGGGGGCTCGGTTTAATATTAATTATATTTTGCTCAATGGAGATAAAGCATTGTTAACTGACCTTTTCACAGATTGGGGGATCGAGTTAGCTGATGCGCAAATGCTGATCGATAATTTGACGGATTGGGTTGATTCAGGTGATTTAGCTGAGCTAAATGGTGTGGAACGAGATTGGTATGAAGCGCAGGGAAGGGTGAATCATCCATTTAATAGACCCTTTTATGATATTGATGAAATGGATTTGGTGAAAGATATTGAGTTGCTCAATGCTGCTTTTCCCCGGTGGAAGGATTGGTTTACGATCTGGAGCTCGGGGCCGCTGGATGTCACGGAGGCAAGAGCTGATCTTATCGCAGCAGCGGCAGAGGTTTCAGTGGGTGACGCTCAAGATGTTGTCGATTTCATTTTAGGCCCAGATAGAGAGCGCTACACAGAGGATGACGCGGAGGTTCAGTCAATAGATGAAGTATTCTCCCTTCTTGGGGTTGGTGCTGATCAAGCCTCAATCGTAGGAGACCGAATGACTACCAACGATGGTGTGACTCGTATCATTAGTGATGGGCGCTCAGGTACGGTAAAAAGGCGAATCACGCTTATTGTTCAGAGCCGGGAAGCGGATTTAAATATTTTAGAAAAAAAGGAAGAAATCCTCCCGTAGCTTATATAGGGAAAAAAAGAGCTTTTACAGAATTGCCAAAATTCATATCAGTAGCTAACAATAATTAACAGACCAAACATCAATTGAATAGTAAAACCGACAATACACTTTTGCTACCAGGATCCCAGGGTTGGGATGTCTGGCGGGGGAGTAATGAAGCTGGGTATGAGTGTAAACTCAGTAGCGATGTAAAGCTCGCGTCCGAGCTAGATAAAATCTCTGCATCTACAGCTCGTATTACTATGGGATTTCCTCTCAGGGAGTTACTGGCTGTTCCTTTTAAAGTTCAGACTAAGGATGAGTCTTTATTTTCAGACCTTGCAGAGATGCATCTGGAAAAGGTAGCGATTCGTGCAGAGGAAGATGCTGGTGTGCTAACGGATGTTTTTAAAGTAGGTGAAGATGAAGAGGGGGCTGATTTACTCTCAGTGGTGTTATCAGCACCATCACCTGAGCAAATGCCAGTTTCATCGCCTGGTAGTTTTGATATTTCAGCCCGATTTTTCCCATTAGCAAGCCATACCATTACCCTGTGGCAGGAGCTTGGTCGCTGGTGTTTTGCAGTTACTGGTGGAGTAGAGGGTAAATCTTTACTCTATTTTCAGGCACTGTCGAACAGTCGTCTAGATACTAGCACTGCGAGAGATGTTCGCTTGGCGATGGCTCAGTTACAGATTCAGCGTTTTACTGGTGATCACAAATCTGTGATTGTGTGGAGAGATGGGGGTTCAGGAGATCCGTCAGATAATGAAGTTCTAGAGTTTGGTAAGCAGCTAGGTTTAGAGATTGTTGCTGAGCAGAAGCCATTACCACTTTTTCCTGAGCAGGTAAGCCGTCTGGTGCCGGCGGATGTTAAAGCTGAGCAACGAATGAAAGCTGAGCGGGTTAGACGAAGTGGAATGATAGCCGTGGCTCTGATCGCCTATTTGGGGCTGATAGGATATTTTTCATATCAGTATTTCACTCAGAAAAAGGAAGTCGACCTTCAGGCGAAAGAGCTTGAGCAGCTTGAGCAGCAATACTTGGTTGCTAGTGCTTTTAATGAGGACTGGAATCAGCTTTCGCCTATGGTAGATAGTCAGCAATGGCCTATTTCCTTACTGCAGCGCGCGCATGCTGAGTTACAGCGAGGTGAGGATATACGTTTTGAGGTGTTTGAAGCGAGGCGAGAGGGAATCGTTATTCAAGGTAACGGTTCAGACCTCACTCAGGTAACCCGGTTTGGCGAAAAATTAGTCAGAAGCATGAAGGATTATGATTGGTCAACTCCATCTGCTCAGTCAGATAATAAAACAGACCGTTGGAAATTTAATTACACTGGAACTTTAAAAGGATTGGAGCCTGAATCATGAACGATCGCGAACGTAATTTAATCTTGGTACTCGGAGTAGCACTCTTTCTTGTCGTGAATATTTTTCTTTATACATCTTACCAAGATGTGATGAAAAAGAATACTAGGTTACAAAAAGCAAATGCTGATAAACTAGTTGAGATAAAGCAGTCATTGAGTGCTTCAGATGAGAAGCAAGCAAACCGTGACTGGCTTGATCAATACGCGCCTAGTGAAGGCACTCATGGCCAGATAGGCGCTGAGCTAGCAACATTAACTGAAAAAAGTGGGCTAAGATATGGTGTTACTATGAAAAAACGTCCAAACCCAACCAACAAAAATGAAGATGAGTTTGGGAATTATTCAAGCGCTACAGTCAAGGTAATTGGTAATGCTATGGACAGACCCATCTATAGCTGGATGGTTGATTTACAGGATCCAGAGCTATCACGCTCGATCACTTCGATCCATATTCGGCAGCAGCGCGATGATAATACCCGTATGGACTGCAGCTTAGAGATCACGCAGTGGTTTCAGGAAGCTCTCGATGAAGAAGAGGTGAACTAAGCTAATGAAACCTTTATTTTACAATTTGCAGACAATTTTTAACAGCTCAGGCATTATAAAAATGTTCAACTTAACTATGAATCTCAAACGGGCTTACATCTTATGCGTACCGGCTATAATGGCGGGGCTATGTCATGCCAAGCCGCCTGAACGTCTAAATATAGGTCAGTTTAATAATCTCATACAGAGTTCACCGTTCACGGTTAAGCCGGTGAGAAAACATGCTGAAGAAGAGACACCACTGGCGCGGGACTGGACATTAGCTGGTATCAGTCCTAATGATGACGGCTTTTCAGTGACGATTATGAATAAAAATAATCGCCAGCAGCGTATTCGTTTTATTCCTGGTTTTGATACAGGTGATTTCAAGTTGTTAGCTGTGGAGCAGGATACAGCTTCAAGAAATGACTCTAGAGTTCACATTCAGAAAGGTTCTCAGAAAGCGTGGATCGGCTATGACGAGGAGGTTGTGAAAACACGCACCGTTGCTAGGTCCAGAGCAGGAGTCAATAATGGTGGTTCGACAGCTAACATTAGATCTGGTAGTCCTGTTCGCCGCGGATCACCGCCTGTTCCAGGTCAGAACACCAGGGCTAATAACAATAACAACTCTCAAAATACTAACGGTAGTAATAATGCTACTAATAATGGTGACCCTACTTCCTCATCTTCTCCTGCAAGACGACCTAGGGTGCGTCGCGTGCCTCTTCGCCGCACTAGATAATACCCATCTAACCTAGAATATAGATTTTTAATTTACCCGTATGAAATTACTGCCTTACTTTGTTCTTACTCTCAGCCTAGCTACATTACTTGTAGCTCAAGAAAATGCTGATATTACTCCCCCAGAGCCAGATGCTCTTCAGCCAGCTTTAGCTCCGCCTATTCCAGGTGTTGATAATAATGAAGCGCAACCTTTCGCAAACCAGAAAAACGACATAGCCGCGGCAGCTGGCCAGGTTATTGACGGTCGGAACTGGGATGATCAAGATGTTGCTGATGAATACAGTAAATACACTGGCAGACGTGTATTATTAAGCTCCGCAACACAAGCCATGGAGTTAAGGTTTTATCAGCGCGGACCACTAACCAATAAAGAAGCTGCTGACTTACTGGTTAAAGTTCTTGATATGGAGGGCTATGTATTTGTCCCAAGTGGCCGCAATGAAGTGAAGCTGCTCCCTAAATCTCAGGGAGGTTCAACAAATGGGCCTGCAGAGCTGGAAGGTATCATCGAGAACGAATATGAAATTCCTGCTGGTGATGACTACATTACCTACTTCATGCGTTTGAACCATATCAAGCCAGATGAGGCTGTTAGGACGTTCACCCTGAGTTTAAATGGGCTTGATGCAGGATCGAAAATTGCACCAGTGCCGAATGCTTCAGCAATTTTGATTACAGGTAAGGCAGCTCTTGTAAGGAAATTGATTAATCAAAAACGTTATATCGATGTTTCTTCAGGGCTTACAGATAACACATGGGTGGAGTTGAAGTATGCTGATGCGGAAGATGTGGCAGCCACTTTAAATGAAATTATTAATTCAAACCAGCAGAGTAATACAACAGCCAGTGTGACAAATGGTTCAGTAAACAGAAATGCTGCAGGGGGAAATAACACACCGCCAATTCCTGGCACCCAGAATAATACATTCACCGGTAATAATGCTGCGGCTAGCTCAGCTGCAGGAGAAAGCATTCCGGTTACGATTATTGCGAATACTAGATTGAACAAGCTGTTTATTATGGGACGCCCAGTGGACATAACGTTCGTAGAAGGCTTGGCTCGTGAATTCGATGCTCCACCGACCCGTAATAATTACGTTAAACATCAGCTACGGTTCATGACAGCCAGTGATTTTCTCGATGTTGCTGTGACAGCTTTAGAAGCTATGGATAGTAGCTCTGATAGCTCTGGAGGTAATGGAGGAGCTCGTTCAACTACGAGAAACAATAATAATGGAGGTGGCAATAATGGCGGCGGCAATAACGGAGGTGGTAATAACGGTGGAAATGGAGGCGGAGGAGCTGCAGGTGGTGGTGGAAACATCAGTGCCTTTGATGTAAGCGATCAGCCACAAGCTGTTGTTGTGGGTAAAACATTTATCGTCGCAGATAACTTAGCGAATAGTATTTTAGTTCAAGGACCGCCAGATAGTGTTCGCGTCGTAACTGAGTTAATCGATAAGCTTGATGGTCGTGCTCAGCAGGTTATGATATCCTCTATTTTTGGTAAGTTGACGTTAGGGAAAGATCAGGACGTTGGTTTTGATTTTGGCGCGCTTGGTGAGGAAGTTGCAGGAGGTATTCAGAATAATGGTAATTTAGTAGACCCTAGTACATTAGCTGATATTGCAGCTCTCGGCGGTGCTTTAGGGCAAGGTTTGAATGTCTACGGAACCTTTGGTGATTTCACTGGTGCTTTTAATGCTTTGAAAAACAATAACAACTTTGAGGTTATCTCAACTCCGACAGTATACACGGCAAATAATCGAGTTGGCACAATATCATCAGGTAGTCGTATTGCTGTGCCATCAAATACCTTCACCACTGATACGAATACGCAAAGCACAAATATTGAGTTCATTGATGTTTTACTTGAGTTAGAGGTCGTGCCGCTGATTAATTCAGATGAAGAGGTGACTCTGCGTATTTCACTCTTGAATGAAGCCATTCAAGGTTCCGAAATTATTGATGGCAATGAGATTCCAACTATTGCAACAGAATCAATTCAGACGACAGTAACGGTTCCTAATGGCGCAACTGTGGCATTGGGCGGCTTGGTTACCGAATCTGTATCAGATTCTACGAGTGGTGTTCCTATCCTAAGTAGCATACCAGGGCTTGGAAGGCTGTTTAGTAGAAAAATTGATGATGTAGAGCGAAATGAGTTATTAATATTTATCAGGCCTACTATTATTAACGGCCCTGAAACCCAACGGCAGGCTCAATTGGAACTAGAGAGAAGTTATGATATTTCTGATAATATACACGAGCAGGTGAACAGTGCGGTTCTTCCCAAAAAACCTGTAGCTAAGCCAAGCTACAGACAGGAACCAATCGTGACTGAGGTGCAGCAGGAACAGAAGAAAAAGAAGCGGGTGAACCTAGGCCGAGGTAGCCAGTTCCGCTATCCATCACGTCGCTAAATAATACGATAAGTAGATGGGATCGGTTCTATAGATCACTAAATAAAATAGGTTAATAAA
>CAYNLE010000005.1:56903-64598 GCA_964397975.1 uncultured Verrucomicrobiales bacterium
AATAAAATAGGTTAATAAATAAGAGACAGAAATAGAGATTAGAGGCATTTAATAAGTAGAAAATGAGCAATTCCAGTAGCCAAGATAACAGTGTTTCACCTGCATGCACAGCAGAGTGGAAGCTATGGCTAAGAGAGCACGGTTCACGATTATACAGTTATGCCCGTCAGCGAGCTTCTAGTAAGCAGGATGCTGAAGACATAATTCAGGACGCCCTTATCAGACTGTGGCATTATCAAGAGGAGCGTAATAATCATCCGCCAGACTTGCCTCTTGCATACTCTGTTTTACGTTTCGTAGCTTTAGATCATGGTAAAAAGCTAGGTCGTAAAAAGCGTAAAGAAGAAGCCGTTATCTACCTTCATGATTACACAGAGGACTGGTTACAAGCTGACGCTGAAGAAGGGGATGAAGCTGAAATGCTTAAATCTGCGGTGGAGAGCCTAGGTGATAAACTTCGGGAGGTGGTGACATTAAAAATATGGGGTGGGCTCACTTTTGCTCAAATTTCTGAAACATTAGCTATTTCACCTAATACCGCGGCATCGAGATACCGTTATGCACTTGAGCAGCTTGAGAGAAAATTAGCTATTTTAAAGGAGGAGCGTCATGGGTGAATATAATCCATATCAAAACATCGAAGATAAATTAAGTGGGCTTGTACCTTCGGCTTTGAGCGAAGCCTGTCTGGATGAGTTAGACTTAACGATAGACTCATTAGCTAGCGGTGCCGCTTATACAGAGAACGGCTGTATGAATCTGCCGTCTGAGGTAATCAGTATGAAAGTTTCTGATGAGGAACCTGAAAACAGGTCTCGTCGTATAAAGCAGTTGTGGCAAGTTGTAGCTGTCCTCGCTTTTATTACAGTTTTAGTTGTGTATTTTCAGCCCAGCTCTACTCAGTCAATCGCTGCTGTTGAGAATATAGAAGAATCGGCTCTTGTGATTCTAAATACGACAAACCGAGTTGATAGCCTTATTAATGACGGTTTGATTTTGTCAGATAACGGGGTGACCCCTTACTTTCAGTACCGTTATGAAATGATGAATCAGGAGCAGGTTATTGATGCTGATACAGGCTTGATCGTGACCGTAAGTCAGCCAAGTCAGGAGGTTCACACAGTGCCTGTTAATTTATTTTGATGGAGTTATGATTTTTTATAGAAACAGAAAACGGCCTTTATTCACCTGCTATATAGCGGTGGTGTCTGTATTACTTGTTTATATAAGCACATTTAGCTTCGCAGAGCCTCAGCGAGGAAAGGGCCTTTGCATTGCTAAGCAAGTTCAGCTTGGAGTGTCGTTATCTAAACCTGCCGGAGAGGTTTATGCGCAGTTACCTTTGTTGCCACATGGTAGTGGTTTCATAGTAAATACAGTAACTCCAGATAGCGCGGCTGATAAGGCCGGTGTTAAGCGGCTAGATGTTATCTGGAAATATAATGACCAGTTGTTGATTAATAAAGGGCAGTTGGCTGTTTTGCTCTCGATGAAGAAGCCGGGTGAGAGTGCTATGTTATACCTTTTTCGAGAGGGCAAAAGTGTGGAGCTATCCGTAGAGCTAGAAGCTAGCCCCGCGCATGTTAGTGGTAGTGACGCTAGGCATACAGAGTTTCCCTTTCCTATAGCTCAGAGTTTATCGACTAAGGTGGTAAGTTATGAGAATAGAACGGCGTCTATAAGCAGTAAGGAGGGAAGTGCTATACTGATGTATAAGGATGAACAGCCGTGGATCACTGTGAAATCCCCCACTGGGGAAGAGGTTTTCTCGTCAGAAGTCGCTCTGGCTACAGATATTGCACGTATTCCACAGCCGTGGCGTTCTAGGTTGCCAGTTTTGAAGAGGTCTTTAAAGGATTCAGTAACTCTAAGTGGCGCTACTAGAGTGAGAAGAGTTCCTACTAAGAGTAGTGAAACCAGAGATTCACCAGATTCAAGCTTAGTAAGAAAAAACTAATATTGCCTCGGTGCAATTCAATCCTAAAATTAAGTTGCTATTTTGCCTTAGTCTTTTCATGTTGTGGACATGCATCCAGACGTAGCGAAGCTAGTAGAAGCAGGAAGACTCCCTCAAGCGGTTGGGGAGAGGTTGTCGGAGATATCTCCAGGGAGTTTTTGTAATCATAAAACATGGGGTGCTGGTAAAGTTAAAAGTTGGGATTTGCCAAAAGGTAAGGTTGTAATTGATTTTGAAAAAAAATCAGAGCAAGAAATGGCGTTACAATTTGCCATTCAAAAAACTGAAAGGCTAGCCCCTGACCACTTTAGTGCCCGTAAGTTAGACGGTATCGATGAACTCAGAGAGTTAGTAGTTAGTGACCCTTCTGAGTTAGTACGACGCACTCTTGAGAGTCATGGTGGTAGTATGATGTTAGATCAGCTTGATAGAGAGCTTTGTGGCAGCGTAGTCCCTGAAGATACTTATAAAAAATGGTGGGAGCGCACCAAGAAGGCATTACGTGAAAAACATATCTTCTCAGTGCCTAGCAAAAGAACCGATCCACTTGTATTACGTAGTGATGCAGATAGCCCTGTTGACATGCTTGTTACGGACTTTACAGGAGTAAGGGACCCTAAACTAAAAGTAAAAGCTCTTGAGAACATTCGCAAAAAACTGAATATTTTTGAAGATGAGCCAGAGAAGCTGAAAACACTTATCACATCGATCAATGACTTTTGTCAGAAAGGCAAAAAGCTTAACTTAACACTCGTTCTTGAGTTTCTTGTCGCACGAGATGAGATAGTAAATCACTTTGACTCTCTTGAGATAGAAGACAGCGATTTGCGTCTGGCGGATGTTATTACATCTGAGCATGAGAGTTTGATAGATAGCCTTAAAGGCCGCTCTGCAGCCACTCAACGTAAAGTTTTTGAAAACTTTCCAGGAGCATTCGGTGACAGCTGGCCTTCTGAGATGTTACGTGTATTTGATGAAGTCGGCTCAAGGGGGGTAACAGAGATTGCTCGTTACCTTCAGGAGAATGGCGCTAACGATGCATTTAAAAAGCACCTCAAACAGTCGATCGCTAACCGTAGTCTCGGGCCTGATGCTTTAATCTGGATTTGTCGTGAGCGTGAAAAATCTGCTGAAGATGTATTTGGTTTTGAGACAGGTAACTCTATTATTAATCTTCTTGAGCGTGATCATGTAGCTGACGGACCAAGCAAAAGCACACGTTTGCGCACATTACTCACGAGTGATAAAGATCTTATTTCTGATATCCTTAAGGATGCTGCAGAAGCAGAGGCACGTCAATTCGGACGTAAACTATATGCGAGCCCTGTATTTACTGACTTAGACCGTAAGTCTCTCATGGCTCGTGTTATCAAAGCTCGTCCTGAAACTCAGGACCTTGTTTCAGGTGAGTTTGAGAAGAAGGTAGAGGGGGTTACGTCATCTCATGAAAGTATCGAACGTCGTAAAAAGGAACTTAGTGAGCTTATTAAAGTGCGCATTCCAGAAAACACGAAAGAGGTAGCAGTAGCACGTTCATACGGAGACCTTCGTGAGAACTTCGAGTATCATGCTGCTAAGCAGATGCAGGCGATGCTTGCAAATCAGCGCGCTCAGTTAGAGAAAGATCTAGCAAATGTGCAGGCTACCAGCTTCAAGGGAGCTGATACATCCGTTGTCAGCATGGGCACCGTAGTTACTCTTACTGATGAAAATAATAAGGAAGTTAAATACACGGTCTTAGGTGCATGGGACTCTATCCCTGAAGATAATGTAGTTTCTTACCTTTCTGATGTAGCTGTTTCATTACTCGGTGCTAAACCAGGTGATGAGCTAGAAGTGCGTGATCTAGAAACAGAGTTAGATTGTAAGCTTACAGTTCAAAAAATCGAAGCATACGCATAATTCATTTAACCTATTAAAAGATGCGGCTATGGAAATTCCTAGCCGTTTTCTTTTGTATAAAAATCTAAAATCTAAAATATAAAAATCTATGTCTGATACGACAATTACTAACATTACCGGCCGCGAAATTATTGATTCTCGTGGAAATCCAACTGTTGAAGTTGATGTTCTCTTAGCGGGAGGCGGCTTTGGCCGTGCAGCCGTGCCATCAGGCGCATCTACAGGTGAGCATGAAGCGTGTGAACTCCGTGATGGAGATGCAGGCCGTTACCTCGGTAAAGGTGTTCTAAATGCTGTTGCAAATGTAAATGAAAAGATTGCACCAGCTTTACTAGGTCAATGTGCTAATGATCAGACTTTCATTGATAAGACAATGATAGCTCTCGACGGAACACCGAATAAGAAAAATTTAGGAGCAAACGCTATCCTAGGAGTCTCTCTTGCAGTAGCTCGTGCAGCAGCAGCGGCGGCTGGGTTACCTCTTTACAAGTATCTTGGCGGTCCAAATGCTAAGGTTCTTCCTGTGCCAATGATGAATATCATCAATGGTGGATCTCACTCAGACGCTCCGATCGCATTTCAAGAGTTTATGATCCGCCCAATAGGAGCTCCTACCTTTAAGGAGGCTATCCGCATGGGGGCTGAAATTTTCCATAACCTCAAGAAGGTGCTACATGATCGTGGCCTCAGCACCGCTGTAGGTGACGAAGGTGGCTTTGCTCCTAAGTTTGAGGGAACTGAAGACGCTCTGGATACTGTAAGTTTAGCAGTTGAGAAAGCAGGCTATAAGGTGGGCGAAGATGTTACTTTTGCACTGGATTGTGCAGCGTCTGAGTTTTTCGAAGATGGTGTATATAACTACGCTAAGTTTGAGGGTGAAGGTGGAGCTAAGCGTTCATCAGCAGAGCAAGCTGCTTACCTAGCTGAGCTTAGTGAGAAATACCCGATCGACTCGATCGAAGATGGTTGTGATGAAAATGACTGGGATGGCTGGAAGATCCTTACTGATAAAGTAGGTGATAAAGTTCAGCTCGTAGGTGATGATCTCTTTGTGACTAATGTAGAGTTCCTTCAGAAGGGAATCGACCTTGGGGTAGCAAACTCAATTCTTATCAAGGTAAACCAAATCGGAACACTGACTGAAACTCTTGACGCGATCGAGCTAGGTAAAAATAAAGGCTATAATTCTGTGATTTCACACCGTTCTGGTGAGACTGAGGACAGCACAATCGCACATATCGCGGTGGCAACAAATGCTGGCCAGATCAAAACAGGTTCAATGAGCCGCTCTGACAGAATTGCTAAGTATAACCAGTTACTACGTATCGAGGAAGCGCTCGGTGATGATGCCGTATACGGTGTGTAATTGAATGGCTCTATTTTCGTATAGAGCTTTAAAAACTTCATAAAAAATGCAGCTAGGAGGCTTCTCCTGGCTGCATTTTTTTGTTTTGTAGAATGTGTGTTAGCTAGGATTGTCCTTACATATTTTCATCACCTTGCCACGCGCGTGTTTCGAAGCGCATGATTTCCTTGATGAAGGTGAGCGGGACATCTCCTGTAGGACCGTTACGGTTTTTCGCAATAACGAGTTCGGCTTTTCCGTCTTCTTCATCACGGTCTTCTTGGTTATCAGCGTAGTATGCTGAACGATAGAGTAGTCCCACCATGTCCGCGTCTTGCTCTATAGAACCAGATTCACGAAGGTCTGACATACGAGGTTTTCCACCACCTCCGGTTGTGCCAACACGTCCTTCTGGTCCACGGTTAAGCTGTGCAAGAACAATGATGGGTATCTCTAACTCTTTTGCGAGTGCTTTCAGTCCTGCCGAAATTTCAGCGACTTCTCGCTCTCGTGAATTCTGCGCTTGCTTAGAGTTGGAGCGCATGAGCTGAAGGTAATCAATGGCGATGATTTGAATGTCAGCTTCTTTCTTTTTACGGCGTGCTTTTGCTCGGAGCTCGTTGATAGAAATTGACGGGGTATCATCGATGTGGAGTTTACAGCCTTTGATTTCGTCTGATGCCTTTTTGATATTAAGTAGATCAGCCTTTACTGGCTTATAGCCTTTCATTAGGCTAGATTTAGCAAATCGTGCTCTGGCATAGAGTAAACGTTCGACTAGCTGGAAAGCGCTCATCTCTAGTGAGAAAACCATAGCAGGCATGTTTTGGTCTAGACAGATATTCTCTACTAGGTTCATCGCAAATGAGGTTTTACCCATAGATGGACGAGCTGCTACAATAAACATTTCACCAGCTTTGAGACCACTAGACATTTTGTCTAAATCAGAGTAACCAGTTTTAATACCATTTCCCTCACCTTTGCCGGCTAGGAAGTCTTCGAGGTAGTTGATGACTTCGTTAACTGAGCTCTCTACGCTGACCCCTTCTTTTTTTTCAGAGCCTTCTCGTATGGCGAGCACTTGCTGCTCTACATTATCCAGTAGCTGCTCGACTTCTTCTTGATCATCATAGGCTCGGGCGATCGCTTCTGTGCAGTGTTTGATGACAGAGCGTAAGACGTATTTGTCTTTTACGATCTCTAGGTGATGAATGAAGTGAGCGTGTGTAGGGGAGTAGGTATATATCTCTGTGATCGCGGCCGGGCCTCCCATGGAGGACATGATGCTTCGGTCGATAAGTGTCTGAGATAGTGATACGAGCTCGATAGGCTCGTTCTTTTCAAAAAACTCTTGTAGCACCTCGAACAGTGAGCCGTGAGCTGGGTGGTAGAAGTGTTCTGCAGTAAGCTTGTGCTCAACAGCTAGCGCGATGTATTCCTGCGGGTCCTGAAACATGGAGGAGAGGATACTCTTCTCAGCACCTAGTGCGTGAGGGAGGGCGCGCTCTGCGGAGGCGTGCTTTTCTGGGTCAGGCGCTTCCTGTAGAGCAGGAGCGTTATCTGACCTTTTGTTTTTTTTGCCTGAGAATTCTTTAGACTGATTAGCCATTGTGGGATAGATGCGTAAATCTAAGATTAAGTTCAATCTTAGTATCTTGTGGATAAGCTGTGAATAAGCATGCAGTTATTCACAACTTATGATCAATTAATTGTTAATAAGTGATGGGATCTCATCGAGTGAATTTACGAAGTGGTTAGCTTCGGCTACTACTTTTTCACGTTTAGCATAACGGCCAAAACCAATGAATGTATCTACGACACTTTGTGTTTCTAGGTCTGAGATGCCATCACCAACCATAACTGTTTTACTAGGTTGATACTCTTCTTTAAGGGAATTGACGATTTCAGGTTTCCCTCCATTACGGGTTGGTGGGGCATCGGTGTCAAAGCCTGCATATAGCCCATCATTTGTAAATTTAAGAGGGACTGCTTCTATTCTATCTATTCCTAAATGGTTGGCAAGCGGCTCGATCACTTGAGTGAAGCCTCCTGATACGATTACAATATGCCAACCGTCATTACGTAGTGTTGCCATCGTTTCCACAGCAGTAGGTTCAATGTGCTCGATGTAGAGTTTTCCTACGGAGTCTACGGCTGCAGCATCAGGTTTGATGATATCAAGTCTACGGGCAAATATTTCATCAATGGCGACTTCACCATTCATGGCTGCATTGGTTAAATTTTCGATTTCAGTAAAAGTGCTGTCACCGTGAACTCTGGCAAGCTCGTCGATGCCTTCTATGGCAGATAAAGTAGAGTCACAGTCGAAGATAATAAGTTTCATAGTAATGAGTGGGGGGTGAGATTATTTATTGGAGTAAACGCTACTAGGGTCGAATGTTAGGTCGGTTTCGGTGAAGTTGAGAGCCACTGGCTGATCCGTTTTTTCTGACTCAGACAGATCTATAGCTCGGTAGAAACAGCCGCTACG
>CAYNLE010000006.1:0-29052 GCA_964397975.1 uncultured Verrucomicrobiales bacterium
ACTCTGCAGATGATGATATTTTATATGAGATAGACTTGAAACCTGTGACTCTACCCCTAATGACCCGTTAGCCAACGGTCTAGAAGTAAAGGGCGTGAAGCTTTCAGAGTGGGCGAGGTAATTGGACCTTTTCTCTAAAGGTGGAATTGTTAGCCTTTACCGAGTTCTTTAGCGATTTTTTTCGCTGATTGAACGGTATTTTTGTGAAGCTCAGCTGTAAGGTTACTGTCTTTATTATAGCCGCCACCGTAGAGAATGGCGATGGGGATGCGGTTTTTTATAAAGGCTCGGATAATCGTGTCATCACGGCGCTGCATATCTTCAGCTGTGAGCATCATTTTTCCTAACATGTCAGAGGCGTGATTGTCTGCACCAGCTACCCAGATAACGAGATCAGGACAAAAGACGTCTAGTGCTGCAGCGAGGCTTTGGAAAAGCTGCTTTAGATACATATCACCTTCGACATAGCGGACGGTTTCCACATCCATGGAGCCTTCGACACTTGTGGTGGTTGACGCTGTCATGCCGACGTGGATGGAGTAGGTGAATACCCGTGGGTCATCACGTAGTAAGCTGTTTGTTCCGTTGCCTTGATGAGCATCGGTATCGACAATCATGATGCGTATTCCGGGACGTTTCGCCTGTAGGTCACGTACTGCAATAGCGACATCATTAAATACACAGAATGCTTCGCCCCTTCCTTTAAATGCGTGGTGAGTTCCTCCAGCTAGGCAGACGGCGACGCCTTCAGCGAGGGCGGCGTGACATGTCTGACGGGTGGCTTCAGCCTCGGTAGCGCAGCGAGAGAATAGATCTGCGGTGACGGGGAGACCCAGAGCGATCTGCTCGCGGCGGTCTAGCGCTCCGTGATAAATTTTTGATAGATATTGGTCATCGTGCACACGTTTGAGCACGTGGAGGTCTGACTGGTTGACGTCGATGATTTCCTCTGGGCGAATGATGCCTCCATGGATTAGCATTTCTCTACTGGTAGAGAATTTATTTCCCTGGAATGGGTGATCTTCTGGTAAATCAGATTTAAGATCAAGATTTGATGAATAGAAGCAGCGCATTGTAGTGAGAGATGAACGGGGAGGTGAGTCAAAGTAAGTGACTGCTACCGCAGAAGTGAATAAAGGGTAATGAGGGAGCTGTGAAGTTTTATTGAATTAATTTTTTGAGTTTTCTGAGTGGCGATCTTTACACCATTTTAGAGCATTGGTATATTCTTCCTTAGTACCGTTTCTATCAATGAGGCTTTGCCACATGTCACATGCTTGTTTGAAGAATTTGGAAGCGCTTGCTTTTTTCCCACGATAGGCCGAGGTGTAGCCGAGATCGCCATATAGATAGGCTAGGGATCGGCGGAGTCCAGTTTCTCTATTGCCGGCTCCTCGTTTTAATAGCTGCTGCATGAGATCAGCTGCGTTCTCACTAAGCTGCATTGACTTTGTATGATTTCCCTTGCTTCCGGCTAGGCCGGCGCATTGCCAGTTAAATACGGCCAGGCGATAGGCCGGCTCTTGTTCTTCAGGATTTGCTTTAACAATCTTTTCAAGAAGCTCGATGGCGTGATCTAAGTTTTTAGCAGCCTGGGTGGTTCTACCTTGGTCTCTTAGGATAATGGCACTTAGGCCGCTGGCGAGAGCTCTCTGAAAAGTCGCACCGTCTGGCTTTGTATCTTTGTTGGTGAGACCTTTGAGGAGTTTTTCGGCAACTTTGAGTTTTGATATACTGGAGTTGTTTTCACCTGATCGTAAGTCAGCTTCTGCAGCAAGTATTTCGATGCTCGCTAGTTTGACTTTAGCGTAAGAGAGCTCAGGGTTATTTTTTATAAGCCATTGGAGGTGGGTGGCGGCTTCGCTTCGAAGTCGGGCAGCGTCATTTACCCGCTCAAGGCTGTCAGCTAATTTTGATGAATGAAGGGCATGCTTAGCTAGGTCTGTGTGAATAACGGTATGTTCAGGAATGGCGGCATGAATTCCTTTAAGATCCTTAAGCGCAAGTTCGAAGTGTTCGAGCGCTTTGGTGGGATCGGTGTCTTGGATCATTCGGCCGCTGATAATCTGCATTACAGCATTAATACGACGAGCTTCAGTGTCGCTTCCATCTGGGGGAGCTGTGCTCGATCTGATTGCTTTTTGTGCTTTGGGTAGCAGTTTTTTTGTTAGATTGTCTTGCTTGAGGTCGAGTGATTGCATGACGGCGACTAAGCGGGCTCGTGCAATACGTGACTTGTAGCTTGGGTCATCAAGCCCTGCCTTATCCCATGCTAATACTGCTTGATCGATTTGTTCGTCTGCCTGTGCAGGTTTTGTGTCAAATAATGATAGTTCAGCGAGTTGGAGTTGAATACGCGCTCTAAGAGGTGTGAGGGCAGGGTCATTTTTAGTTTGCTCTAGTGTTTGCTTGAGCTTGGTAGTGATAAGTGCAGCTTGATCTTGATTCGTTTGTAATGCTGGAAGTTGCTGGTTTTTTGTGCTGATGATCCATTTGATTAAATGGTCATTAGTAAGCTCTATTTTTTCTAAGTGTTCGCGAATTTTTTTCTCACTCGTTGCGGCTGATAATTTTTGAGTGAGCTGAGAATTTTCTGCTATGGCTTGTTTGTCTTTTGCTGATTGAGACGTTTGTTCGAGCTCTTTGATTTGTTTTTCAAAATCGCTGGTGGTGCTTTTGTTAGTAGATTTTTCACTGAATAGCATCAGCGCGAGCACGCTAGCGCCTAGAGTAAGGCCACAGGCTACTGTTGTCAGATTTTTGAGCTTGCGACTGTTACGCTTGAGACTGGTTTTTAGGTCGAGGTCATTCCATGCATGAATGAATTCAGGTAAGTCGTTGAAGCGTTTGTCTGGATGGATGCTAAGGCAGTTTTCAATGAGCTCTCGTCTTAGTTTCTCTTTAGCATTACGCGGTTTGTTAGGCCATTGGTGGATCTCTGAGTTTTCTAATTTAGAGGCAAGCTCTTCTGCATTTTTAGAAAAACTTTGGTCTGTAGCAGCTTTGGTTTGTGTAGCGAGTTGTGATAGCTTATCGTGACAACGTGGAAATTTCCCAGTGAGGATACGATAGGCGAGTGTGCCGAAAGCATAGACATCCCAGCTGTATCCTTCACCGCGATGGTATCCATCTGGTTTCCTTAGTTGCTGAGGAGGGGCGTATAATAAGGCGTCTGTATAGCTGGTGACTGATACATCAGGCATATGACCCATAGCTATTTCACTGAGTAAAATGTCACTATCGTTTTTGAAAAGGATATTTCCAGGTTTGATGTTAGCGTGAGCTACCCGGCAGCGGTGAAGTGAGGAGATCGCTTCTGCTATTTTGTATATTAATGACCATGATGATGCTTGAGGGTGGTCGTTAATACTGTCGTTTAATGATTGTTCAATGTATGGCATGACAATGCATGCCTTTTTGTCTTTTGTTACTTCCCGTTTCATTGGGATGGCACCACTTGGGTAGTTAGCGTGTTCGAGTCGTTGTAGCGCCTTTTCGACGAGATCTGTATTTATAGTTAAAGCTTTAAATACACGAACAGCGTAGATTTTAGTATCTGGTATGAGAGGGAATTTAGAGCTTGTGTCTTCGGCACGGTAAAGTTCTCCAAAAGTATCCTTCTTAATAAGATTGAGAACTTTTATACCAGTGATACGTGGTTTGGCCATTCTTGGATTTTTATCGAAATGAGGAGGAATGACCAGCGAAAGTTTTGAGTATCAAGCCATTATGGTTTAACCTTTATTCTAAATACTTATTGTGTAATGGTGTTTGGATATTTTTTAATTTTTAGTCTTTTTTTGTAAAAAGCGGGTGTTAATGTTTTGGCTATAAGAAGTAAAAACGGTATTTAAATATTTATACGATATTTTTACTATGAAAACTGCCCTATGAAATACGCCATTATCTCAGATATTCATGCTAACCTAGAAGCTTTAACAAGTGTAATGGAGGATGCCCGCTCTAGAGGTGTAGACCATTTCGTTTGTTTAGGCGATATTGTGGGTTATAATGCGAACCCAGGTGAATGTATTGATATTGTCAGGGAGTTGGGTTGTCAGGTGATCATGGGTAATCATGATTTTTATACCATTTTGGAGGAGGTCCCTCAGGTCGTGAATGATCGAGCAAAGCTATCGATCGAGTGGACTAAAAAGAACATTAGTGCAGAGCATATGGAATGGCTGTCTAATTTACCGCTTGAGCGACGTGTGGGAAACTTTGAAATTGTTCATGCTAGTAAAAATGACCCAACTGAATGGAACTATGTTATCAATAGTATAGATGCTATATTACATTTTCATTTTCAAGAAACTCCGCTTTGTTTCTTCGGGCATACACACGCTCCTATGTATTTTTCTTCAAATGAAAGAAAGACACACGCGCCAATAGATAGGCTAGAGCTAGAGCCGGATGTTCAATATATGGTAAATGTCGGATCTGTGGGGCAACCTAGAGGAGATGACAAGAGAGCTCAGTATGTGATATATGATACGAGGGCTAGGGCGATAGAATATCACCGTGTGGAATATGATGTGGCAACGGCTTGTGAGAAAATAAGAGCTGCAGGGCTACCAGAGCATAATGCTCTAAGGTTAGAGAAGTCGGATCAAGAAGCTGCTGCAGCATGGAAGCTCATAGCTAGTGTGCAGAAGTTAATTGATACAAAGTAACCGAATCAGAACCATAAATATTTACTATAGCGAATATGAGCGACATTGAGCATACAGATGAGCAAGGAGAGTTTTTACGACAAAATGCAGATTTTTTTGTCCAAGCTTATGCCGGATTAATGGGCATATATGGTAGTGGTACAAAGCTTAATATTGTGAGTGAAGAGAAGGCGATGACGCTTGCAATTGGCTTAATTGAAACAGATGAGCCAGGTGTGATGGATGTTAACTGCGTGCAGCTAACGCCTGAACAGGCAAGTTTGAAAAACTGTATTGATAGTATTTGGAATTAATTATGGAAAACGTTGAATCAGTAAGAAGAATAGTAGAGCCTTTATATACTAAGGGTGATTTATTAGGTTTTTCATTTTTCAGTGATACTGGCGAGCTTGAGCATAACGAGTCATTTTTAAGTGATGAAAAAGCGATCGAGTCTGCTAGTTTTTTCATGGCGTGCCGGCTTAATATTATGAAATCGGAACGTCGTTTGATGAGGACGACTATCGAGCTAGACGATGTTATACTGATGTATTGCCGTCTTTGTGATGGGCATGTCGTTTTGACTTTTGATGCTGATTGTGATCTCGATACAGCGGCTAAAATGATCGTGCCAGCGTAGTTTTTCTTAGCTCTAGATGAGTTGTTGAATATTCGTGATTGCATTTTCCTAAAAATCTAGGAGTCTGCGCGCCCTTTACTTTTACTTATTAAAAGTTGGAAGCATTTAACTATTTCATATTATGACGAAAAATATACGCAATATTGCTATCATTGCCCACGTTGACCACGGGAAAACCACTCTCGTGGACGAGCTCCTGAAAGCAGGTGGTGCGTATGGCGAGCACCAAGTAGGCGCTGAGAGAGCTATGGACTCCATGGATCTTGAGCGCGAGAAAGGTATCACCATTAAGGCAAAAAATACTTCCGTCATATGGAATGACTACACCATTAACGTAGTAGACACTCCTGGTCACGCAGACTTCGGTGGTGAAGTAGAGCGCGTGATGAAGATGGTTGACGGTGTTCTCCTCCTTGTAGACGCCCATGATGGGCCACAGGCACAGACTCGCTTCGTTCTAAGAAAAGCTCTCCAGCAGGGATTGAAACCGATTGTTGTTGTTAATAAAATCGACCGCGACCATTCAAACCCGCTAGGCGTAAGAGATAAGGTTCTTGAACTATTCCTCGAGCTTGATGCTACTGAAGAGCAGTTTGAAGCTCAGTTTGTTTACGGAAGTGCTAAAAACGGCTTCTTCGTAAAAGATCTTGATGACGAGCAGAAAGACATGACTCCTCTCTTCGAGACTATTACAGAGTTCGTAGCGGCACCTGACTCTGATCCAGAAGCTCCATTTAAGATGCTCGCTTCCAACATTACTTGGGATGACTACGTAGGACGTGTTGCCCTTGGTAAAGTGCAGGCAGGATCAGTCAAAAAAGGTGACAGCGTGTTTCTACTTCGCAAAGATGGAACAACTGAACGAGGTAAGATTACCAAGGTATTTGAATACTCTTCTCTCTCTAACCAAGAGTCTGCTGTTGGTGAATCAGGAAACATCGTAGGTGTTGCTGGCTTTGCTGGAATCGACATTGGCGAAACTTTATCTGCTGTAGAAGAAGCTGAGGCACTACCTTTCGTAGCGATTGATCCTCCTACCATTAAAATGCAGTTCTCTATTAACGACGGCCCATTTGGTGGACGTGAGGGCAAGCACGTGACTTCACGCGCTATTCGCGATCGCCTTCACCGTGAGGTGAAAACAAACATTTCGGTAGAAGTAGAAGATACCGATATGGCAGGTGTATTTGACGTATCAGCACGTGGTGCGATGCAGATTTCAGTTCTCGTAGAAACAATGCGCCGCGAGGGCTATGAACTTTGCGTTTCACGACCAATGGTTATTACGAAGCGCAGCGAAAGCGGTGAACTTCAAGAGCCATTTGAAACTCTCTTCGTAGAAGTTCCTGAGGAATACACAAACGCTGTCATGAAGACACTAGCTACACGCCGCGCTCTCATTGAGAACATGGGAACTAATGCTCACGGCAGCGTGATCGAGGCAAGTATCTCCACTCGTGGACTCATCGGCTTTGAGTTTGAACTACTCAACATCACCAGTGGTCACGGAGTTATGTCACACCTCTTTAAGGAGTATGCAGCTCACTGTGGTGAGATCACTACACGTGGCACAGGAACTCTTATCAGCATGGCCACGGGCACAGCTATGGAATACTCTATTAAGCCACTAGAAGAGCGTGGTAAGCTATTCATTGCCCCTGGTGACGAAGTTTATGAAGGGCAGGTGATTGGTGAGAACCCACGTAAGGACGACCTTATCGTGAACCCGGTAAAAGCAAAATCACTTACAAACCACCGTTCTGCGACAAAAGGTATTACAGTTGGCTTAGCGCCTCCTATTAAATTCTCTCTTGAAAGAGCTATTGAGTATATTGAAGCGGATGAGCTGGTAGAGGCTACTCCTAGTCACTTACGCCTCCGTAAGCGTATTCTTGATCCGAATGTGCGTAAAAGAGCTAAGAAGAGCGCTAAGTCAGAGCAATAAGAAGATCCTGACTTAAGCTTTTATTTTAAATAAGCCTCTACTGATCTGGTAGGGGCTTATTTGGTAATAAAAGGGAGAACAAATCTGTTTCTATAGTTTGCTGGTCTCCTAGGAATTCGACCAAGATTTTAACTCGCTCCGTGGAGGGGAGTATCTCTACTACACTGCCTTTGAAGCCTTGGAGTGTTCCGTGAGCTATTTCTATTTCATCACCTTCATTGATAGTTGGTTGTAGAGTAAGTGTATCCTCTTCTGTAGAAGCGTTTGCTGAGAGGGTGCTTTTGAGCTCATTAATAAAATTGATAGATATTTCAGGATGATGACTTCCGAACTTTAGTAGTCCTAGAACACCGTGAGAGTGTGCGACTTTTCGCTCGCTTTCTTCACGAGAAAAGTGAGCGAATATATAGGTGGGGAACATGGCTTCTACCCACCATACCTTTCCTCTGCGAGTTGCTTTGCGGTAGCGCAATCTGGGGCAGAACGCTTCGATTCCATCTAGCTGGTTTAGTAATTGAGCCGCGATGTATTCACGTTTTGTTTTTGTTCTTACGCAATACCAGGCCGATTCCTTATCTAAATTTTCAGCTTTCATGTTCTAACTGGTTAGGCGGCTTTATTGACCAAGTAGTTTTTGGATTACAGGTAAGACTTTATTAGCACGTGATGACCAGCGGTTTAGCCGTTCGATGCGCTCCTTGTAGAAGAGTAGGTCTTCAGGGTCGGAAATATCTACTAACTCTTTTTCTAAGGCCTGTAGTTTATTTTGGCCGCTTTTAAGGTGGGGGCGAATCTCTTCACGAATAAAACCGCCGACGAGCTTCTTTAACTCATAGTTGGCTTCGAAGTAAGTTTTTCGATCGTTATCCATCGAGACCTCATTAACAGCTCCAAATGTCCGCAGCATTTTTAAGCCTTGGCTCGTAGAGCCTTTGCTGATCTGTAGTTTTTCAGTCAGATTCAGCATCGTCAACGGCTGTCTGGATACATAGAGGAGACCGTAGATTTCACCTATAGACTTGGGGAGACCTAGCATACGAGCCCCGTCTTGAAAAAACGAGATGAGGTGTTCATCTATGGTTTGTGAGTCATGTAAATTTTCATCGAGAGAACTCATGCGAGTCAGCTTAACATGAGCTCATATTTGTTCAATTTTTTTTGAACAAGTTTTATGAAGGCTAGTATTTACCTTATTTTACTTGTTCGGCCACCGTTAGCTCTTTTGAGTCCGGTATTACCGGAGCGTCATTAAAATAAGAAGCAAGCAGCCATAAGCATAAGAGGATGCTGTTTAGAGTGATGATAAGGCGGAGTTTATTCATTACCGATACATTGATACTTTGGTATATCTAATAATAAAGAAAGAAAGTTAGTTTTCTTTATTCTTTGTGAGCTGCTATTACATATATCTGATGTCTATGAGATGTGTTCACTTTATGTTTCTTTTGGTTCTGCCTTTGTTTTTTCAGTTAGTTCAGGGGAGTGCTAAGCAGCCGAATGTCATTTTTTTATTTTCTGATGACCAGCGTTATGACTCATTAACGATGACTGGAGATCCGGTGAACGAGACTCCTCATTTAGATAAACTCGCAGATGAGGGGGTTTTCTTTAGTAAGTGTTTTATGACCAGTCCTATTTGTGGGCCTAGTAGAGCTAATATTTTTACAGGTCAGTGGGAGCGGAAAAACAGGATTGGGTTCCACAGCTATTCTAAAAATGTGGTAACGAAGGATGCTTTTGAGAATAGTTTTTTATATAAGTTGAAGCAGGCAGGTTATTCTACAGCGTTTATTGGGAAGCATCATACTCAGATTGTCGATGGTCGTAATCAATTACTCAAAGATAACGTTGATTTTTGTTATTATGGAGTAGGTCATTTATCTTTTCACCCTGCGAAAGGTCGCAAGGTTTTTGCTAATCTGAAGAATAAGTCGCAGACAGAAGCTCTTTTCGAGGCGACAGAAGCATTCCTAAGCGAGGGAGAGGAGGTTGATTATTTTTATGAAAATATGGATAAGTCGAGTGGTTTTGACCCTCAACGTCGTGATTCGTCTAAGCCGTTTTGTGCATGGATCAATCTAAATCTGCCACACCAATCAAGTTTAGGCGGGATGGGCTCTGATGAGTCCGATCCAGAGTTTTATTCGAAGCGATACCAAGATAAGCTTGATCAGCTGCCTTTCCCTAAAGGCTACCCTTTAGATTGTAATTTGCCAAAGGATGTGATGAATCCTGATGAGTTACCTGGTTATTACCGTTTGAATAAAGAAAGGCTAATAAGTACAAAACTCCAAACGGCTAGGGCGATCTACGGTATTGATTTATTTGTGAAAAACCTGCGTCAGTTATTAAAAAATATAGGCGAAGATGAAAATACGATCATTATCTTCTCTTCGGACAATGGTCTTATGTATGGAGAGCAGGGGATGTCTGGGAAATCAATGCTCTATGAAGACTCTGTTCATGTTCCATTAATTGTCTATTCACCATTTTTGAAGAAGAAAGATCAAGGGCTCCAGATAGACGAACTTGTTGTGGGGCAGGATATACCAGCTACTATTTTAGATATGTGTGGGCTGTCTATTCCAGATACTTATCAGGGTGCTAGTATGCTGCCTTTGATCAAAGGTGAGAACGTGGAGTGGCGTAAAGACGTATTTCTAGAGAATCTATTTACAGATCAGAGTTACCCTCGTCACGAGGCGGTGCGTGGGCAAAGGTATAAGTATATCCGTTACTTCAAAAAAGATGAAGATCGTAAAAAATACCTACCGTATGCTTCGATTGAAGGGGAAGAGGCTATTTATGAAGAGCTATTTGATCTAGAGGCTGACCCTGAAGAACGTAATAATTTAGCGGCGAACCCTGAGTATATTGAGGTTCTTAAAGTTCACCGCTTACGCTGTAAGGATATGGTGAAAGAGCTTGCAGATAGAAACTAAGTGTAAGCCCATTCGGGTTTATCGAGAAATAACAGCTGGGATACTTGTTGTTCCGTAGCGGTCTACTCCACTGATGGCAATAGCTTCAGGTGCCCCATTGAGCTTGATGCTTTGTGCTGAGCTAGGTGTTACTTTCATAGTATACCAGGTGGATCCGTAACGAGCTTGCACAGCATATTTACTAGCATCTGATGTGCGGCTCCAGCTGACTTGAGTGACTTTTCCGTTTGATGACACGCGGACACGTGGTGTAGTTGGTTTTTTATTACTAATCCACGGCATTGGTGGGACTAAAGCCTCTGCTGCGTAGCTTCCTTTTTTAAGGGCTGATGAAATGCCGCCTTTATTTTGGAGGAGGGACTTGATGCTCCAGTGGGCATGTCCAGCGTAGTTTTTTCCAGTAGTGCGTGATAGGCTGATTTGGTTGATGATCTCAGATGCCGGCCGGCCTGGGTCTTCACTGCTTTTGATTCGAGACGTGGCGATACCGGGCCAGACTGGGCGTTTTCCCTGGGCACGCCACCAGCTGAGTAGGCGTGAGAAGCTCTGTGGGCTATTAATTCTCCAGTAAAGCTGGGGGGAGAGGTAGTCACACCATCCTTGGCTTAACCATTTACGTGAATCAGCAGCTAGATGCTCATAAGCATTGATCGTGGCGGTAGTGCCAGCTGGGGTTCCAGGTTTCCAGATGCCGAATGGGCTGATTCCGACTCTAACCCATGGTTTGGTTTTTTTGACCTGTGAATACATATTTTTTACGAACTGGTCGACATAAGCTCGTCGTTGTGACGGGCTTTTTCCATCTGGGAAAATTTGCTTGGGCTTACCGCTTTTGTGGACATCTGGGTAGGGGTAGAAGTAGTCGTCGATGTGGATGCCGTCGACATCGTAGCGGCGAGTTACGTCAAGGATGACTGAGAGCGCGCGAGTGCGTGTGAAGCTGAGAGCTGGGTCCATCCATTTGTAGGTTTTGAACTTTCTCATGGATGAAGGGTGTGTGCGAGACACGTGATTGCTAGATGTGGGCATGGATGCATTTGGTAATGCTCGGAAAGGGTTAAACCATGCATGAACTTCAATGCCTCTAGCGTGTGCCTCAGAGATGCAGTAGGCGAGTGGATCATAGCCAGGGGATCGCCCCATAGTCCCTGTAAGCCATGGGCTCCATGGTTCTGTGTTAGATTTATAGAGGGCGTCAGCATGTGGGCGAACTTGAAAGATCATAGCGTTCATCTTTAGAGCTACCATCTGGTCAAGCATAGAGCGGAGCTCTGCTTTTTGGCTACTAGCTGAGAGTCCTTTTCGACTAGGCCAGTCAATATTGTAGATACTAGCTACCCATGCTCCTCGGAACTCTCTTGTGACGGCAGGCGGTCTCTCTCTACTTGCTGAATATTTTTGAGCATTAAGAAGAGAAGGCCAAATGAGGATAAGGCAGAGGGTGATCAATCGGTGGTAAGTCATTTTTCTGAAAAGCTTGTAGGGTATGGCGCTAGAGTAACTAATAGGGGCTGGTTTTTTAGTAATTTTTAAAAGTTTAAGCCTGCTAGGTTTTTAGGAAGAAAAACCCCATCTTTACGGATCAGTTTATCATCGAAGTAGATTTCGCCACCGCCATAGTCTTTACGTTGAATGGTGACCATATCCCAGTGGACTTGTGAACGGTTTCCATTATCAGCCTCTTCATAAGCTTGACCAGGGGTGAAGTGGAATGAGCCTGCTATCTTTTCATCAAACAGTATATCGCGCATAGGCTCTTTGATATCAGGGTGAAAGCCTAGTGCGAATTCTCCGATGAAGCGAGCCCCTGTGTCAGCATCGAGAATGCGATTAAGCTCTTTTGTTTGGCTGCCAGCTTCAGCTTTGACAATTTTACCCTTTTTAAATTCTAGGTAAATATTATCGAATGGGATACCTTGATAGACAGTAGGTGCATTATGGGTAATGTGGCCTTCGACACTATTTTTGATAGGTGCAGTGAAGACTTCCCCGTCTGGAATGTTGTAGTTGCCACCACAGATGATAGCAGGGATGTCTTTGATGGAAAATCGGAGATCGGTGCCTTTATTTTTAATGTGCACCTGATCAGTTTTTTCCATTAGTTTTTTTAGATTATTCATCGCTGGTAACATAGCTTTGTAGTCAGCGAGACAGACGTTAAAGTAGAAGTTTTCAAATGCCTCTGTGCTCATTCCTGCTTGCTGAGCCATGGCTGCGTGTGGCCAGCGGAGAACACACCACTTTGTTTTTTTAACCCTGTGATTCATTACTTTACGCATATGATTCATAAGCATTTGCATTTGAGATGCTTTCACGTCACTGGTTTCACAGATATTGTGTGAGCCTCGGATAGCTATGTAGGCATCCATATCTTTCATCTCTGTGAGTTGATGTTTTGCTATCAGTTTGTATTGATCGTCAGTAGCATTTTTTGCCATTTCGCGACCTATTTTGCCTTGTTCTAGTCTGATAAAGGGGATCCCTTTTTTTGCTCTTACTTCGCGAATGAGGGCGATCGTCATCTCTTCTGGGATGTCGGCTAAATGGAGTAATACTTTTTCATCTTTTTTGATGGATGTAGAGTAGTGGACGAGTTGCTTAGCGAGCTCAGAAAAACGTGGGTCTTGCATGCTCGAGATCATGAAAAATGATGATTAAAGAAGCAAGGGGTTTTATTGCATTGGCAGTTAGTAAAAATAGATGCATAGAAGGCCTTCATGCAGACTGGCTCTCAAAAACTCAAATTAGGTATTCTAGGTTCAGGCTCAGGTTCTAATATGCAGGCTATTATGGACGCAATTCATGATAAGGTATTAGACGCTGAGATTGTGATGGTGATGTCAGATAATCCCGATGCTTATATTTTAACACGGGCGAGAGAAGCCGGTATACCAGCTGAGCTCATTGACTGCGGTGGTTATAAGACACGCTTTCCAGATGAATCTCAGTCAGCAGTCGCAGCAAAGCTGGAGGCCTTAGGTGTAGATCTTATTTGTTTAGCTGGGTTCATGAGGTTGGTGAAGCAGCCTATGTTAGATGCTTTTCCTGATAGGGTTTTAAATATTCATCCATCTCTGTTACCTGCGTATCCGGGTTTGATGGCGTGGAAGCAGGCTGTTGAAGATGGTGCCGCTGAGTCAGGCTGCACAGTTCATTATGTGGATGCGGGTATGGATACAGGGCCTATTATTTTACAGTTAAAGGTGCCTGTCGTAGATGGTGATACCGCGGAGAGCTTGCACCAGCGTATTCAGGTGGCAGAGCATGCATTATATCCAGAGGCTATTTTGAAAGTAGCAGCTGAACTAAGCTGAGGAGTAGTTGTTTTTTAAGCAGGGATTGAGGCTCTAATTACACTTAGTGTAAGTTTTGTTTGAAACAACCTGTGGATCTTTTTTTTCCACTTTCTTCGCTTTTTATTGCGTAGAAATGAATTTCGACTATATAATAGAAGCCCTCAAGCCTGCTACTCGAAGCGCGGCTATTGCTGTAATGTGATAGTTGTATGTCATTAGGTTTTTCAAATGAGTCACTTTTCTTTTTGAAAAGTGGTTTTTTTGTCTTGGGATTCGCCATACTAAACAATTAATACAGCAAACTTCTTTCAAGGAATATGAATCCAGATAGAGCCACACTGAACTTCCTCAATAGTTTTCCCGAGAAATCACGAACACAAGGTGATGCGTTACAGGAAGACGGAGCGGTTACCCAAATATTCGGTAACCATTTATTTATTCAAGGTCGAGTGGAAGACTCGACAGGAGTTTTCCGCACAAGCTTAAGGCTGCAAGGAAACCGTTGGTTCGGTAGCTGTACTGCTGAAGACGAGATCGTAGCAGGTGCCTGCATGTATGCGACCATGATGGAGCGGATGTACCGCGGTGAAGACCTTCCAGAGAGTCCAAACGAGTTTGATGATACCCCAGTTATTGATGTAATTGAGGATGAACTAGGTCGTGAGCTTGATGATAAGGAAGCAGATTTTGTTAATAAATTAGAAAAGCGTTATCGCAGATATGTGATTGAGGGGGAAATTCACGATCATGACCTTGTACGCCTTAATCCACGTTGGGAGATTGTCAGCTATGACCCTCTAGAACTGTGGCCTATACCTCCAAGTGACATTATTGAATTTTGGAACTACATTGCCTACGCATTCTATAAGAAAAAACTTCCGTATGCTGAGTTTCTTAATGCTATCACAGACCTCGAAGCCGTGCAGAAAAAGATGCATGAGTGGGAACTTGAGCGTGAAGTGGCAGAGTGGTATGAGCGTATCGAGAGGGTTAATGACCGTCCTATAGTTAATAAACCAGTGACAGCGGCATTCAGACTGCTGTCCACTATTAATGAAGCCCGAGTTGAGTATCGTGAAGGTGAAGGTGAGTGGCTTGCTTTACGTGAGAAGGTAGATATTGACCGTTTTGTATCATTATTCGAAGACTCAGCACTTCGTATGGATGCTTCCAGTCAGTTGATTTGGGACCATTTTCTTAATTTTTATAAAGCTGAGGGAGATTCTCGTATCGACCTCGATAGTGAAGTCGCATGTCAGTTCATGAATAGAATATTCCGTCAGCCTGCGCTGAAGGGGTATATTGTGAACTTAGATGAACGTGAGTATAAAGTAGTGGATGATTCACTGAAGTGGATCTGTGAAGATGACCCTTATGTGCCGAACTGCTTTGCTCTACAGCTAGTAACAGCAGCTGGAGACCATGTTACTCACTCTGTACGTTTGCTTCCAGGTCGTGAAGTGCTTTATCAGTCAGACGAAACGGTATTTCCTGGTCCTCCACGTTGGTTGACCGAGACGGATGTGCAGCCTCGTTATCACATTCCTAAGGACGTTATTGATAGCTTAGAAGGTGTTGAATTTCTACGTAAAGTAGGTGCAATCCTCCCTGAATCACTTCGTAAGCGTGTTACAGATATTGACCTGTATCCTCGCTTTAAGATGAAGATCGAGCAGGGTCTCACAGCCGCTGAGACAGAGCATCTTGTGATTGATGTTAGGGCGCTTGAGAAAAAAGAGCGTCGTGAAGAGAAGCGAATTAAAGATGAGTGGGAGCTTGTCGAGCAGAAGCCTGTTAAGGGGAAACAGCTCTTACGCTTTGCTCGTGAAGAACTCTACCCTGTTCCTGGGTTACTCAATGAAATGGGGCTGACATATGATGATAAGCTTGATGCCTTTAAATCACGTGTTACCAAACTTTTCCCGGAGAAATTTGCAGAGTGGGCGAAGGCTTTACCTGAATCACTTGTCGCTGAGATGGATGGAAAACTGCAGACTTTATTGGCTGATCCAGTTACCGCAGCTATCCGTTTTGAGGTTGTAAACCAAGAGATTGACTGGTTCGACTTACGCATCGTTATTGATGTCGAGGGTGTGACTCTTTCAAATGCTCAGATTCGTTCGTTAGTAGCTGCTCGTGGTGGCTATGTTCGTATGGACGATGGCGGTTGGATGCGTCTTGAAATTAAGTTAGATGCAGACCAGCGTGATGCTGTTACCCGTCTAGGTCTTGATCCATTCGACCTTACTGGCGAGACTCACCGCATGCACGCTCTACAGCTTGCTGATCCTAAAGCAGCAGAGGTATTTGATCCTAAAGCATGGAAGCGTATTAAAGATCGTGCCCGTGAGATCGAGATTGATGTTACTCCTGACGTTCCTGAAAATCTTAACGCGACACTTCGTCCATACCAGGTGGAGGGATTCCATTTCCTTGCTTATCTTGCAACGAACCGCTTCGGTGGCTTGTTAGCAGATGACATGGGTCTAGGTAAAACGATCCAGTCTATTACCTACCTACTATGGCTCCGCGCTGAAGAAGGTAAGGAAAAGGGCTCTATGGATAAGGTTTTTCCTTCACTCGTAGTATGTCCTAAGTCGGTTATCGATGTTTGGCATGCTGAAACACATAAGTTTGCACCAGAGCTTCGCGTGAAGGTATTACGCACACGTGACGATCTGGATATTGAGAAAATAGAAAAAGAAGTAGATATCTTTGTCCTTAACTACGCTCAACTTCGCCTCTGTGGTGAAGAATTAGCTAAGATAAAGTGGCTTACTACGATTCTTGATGAGGGACAGCAGATTAAAAACCCTGACTCTAAAGCGGCTAAGGCAGCTCGTGAGCTTAACTCTAAGAACCGCCTGGTTCTTACAGGAACGCCTATTGAGAATAGACTCATGGATATGTGGTCTCTTATGTCCTTTGCTATGCCGGGCGTGCTTGGTAGCCGTGCCTACTTCAAGAAACGCTTTGATAAGCGTAAAGACCCAAGTGCACAGAGCCGCTTAGCTTCACGTTTACGCCCATTCCTGTTACGTAGAACGAAGCTTCAGGTAGCTAAAGACCTTCCGCCTAGAACGGAGGAAGAGGTCTTTGCTAATATGGAAGGTGTTCAGGCAGACCTTTATAAAGCAGAGCTAAAGCGTATTCAGAAAGCACTTCTTGGCTTTGATTCAGATGAGGCTGTGAAGAAGAACTCGTTTGCTATTCTTCAGGGGCTTATGAGGCTTCGTCAGATTTGTTGCCACCCTGGTCTTATTGATCCTAAGTTCCTCAAGGAAGAAAGTGCTAAGATGAATGCATTATTCTACCTTCTTGATCAGCTTCGTGAGGAGGGACATAAGGTTCTTGTTTTCTCTCAATTTGTATCGATGCTTGATATCATTAAGGCGCGTTTGGAAGTAGAGAGTAGACCATTCCACTACCTCACTGGTCAGACAAAGGACCGTAAGGGTGAGATTGAAAGTTTCCAGACAACGAAGGATCCATCTGTATTTATGCTGTCGCTGAAAGCTGGTGGTGCAGGTCTTAACTTGACCTCAGCATCATATGTTATTCTTTACGACCCATGGTGGAACCCGGCGGTTGAGAATCAGGCTATTGACCGAACTCACCGTATCGGACAGAAGAATAAGGTGATCGCTTACCGTTTGCTTACCCGTGAAACGGTCGAAGAGAAAATCCGTATTCTCCAGCACCAGAAGACACAACTTGTAACTAACGTTTTAGGTGACGAAGGCTTCGCTACGAGCTTGGAAATGGATGACCTTGCATTTATTCTTGGTCACGGAGGTAGCTTTGAGGAAGATGTGGAGGCTGAAATGGCTGAGGAAGCAGGAGCTACTGCCACAAAGAAGCGTGCAGCTAAAAAAGCTGCAAAAAAGGCAGGTAAAAAAACCACCTCTGATCTGATCGATTTAGATTAAGTCGAGCTATTACTACAGATAACTGATTGCAAAAAAGCTGAAGTCTTGTAACGGACTTCAGCTTTTCTTTGTTTGCTTATATCGATTTCAGGAATTACTGTCCTATCAAATGCTATCGATCTTAAAATCTATTGTTGTAGCTGTAATAGCTGTTTTTTGCGGAATCTATTTAATTAATCCAGGATTTGGCTTCATTGAGTTGCTGCCTGATAACCTCCCTGTCATAGGCAATCTAGATGAGGCGACTATGGCTGCTATTCTTGTAGCTTGCCTAAGGTATTTCGGCTTTGACCTGACTAAGTTTTTTGGAACAAAGGCGACTGAGAAGTCGAAGTCTATTGTAGACGTTGAGTAGTATGCGCAAAAAAGCACGGTTGTTATACCGTGCCTTTTGTAAAATAAAATTTCTAGTATGAAGAGCTTAGCTTTTCTTTTCAGCTGCCTTAAAGCCGGCTGCTTCAATAGCTTTAATAAGTTGCTCTGAAGTTACTTTACCGTCTGTTTTTACAACAGCTTTGTTAGGCATAGTTACTGCTACTTCTGAAACTCCCTCAACAGCTTTAAGCACAGATTGAACTTTATCTGTACAGCTAGCACCGCATTTCATTCCATTGACTTCAAGTGTCACTGTATTCTTTTGTGCAACCCCATCTGTATTAGAAAGCTCTGTAGTTGTTTCAGTTTTTTCTTTGTGTGGGCAATCTGTGCAATCTTCACCTTCAGCAAATGCGTTACCAGCAGTGAGGGCTGTTGCTGCAAACATAGCGATTAGTTTATAACTTGTTTTCATAATGGTATATCGTGTTGTGGATTTAATAGGTCTACTAACATAGAGATGATTTATCTTTATGTTATTGTAAATAAGATACATTATCCCGCATTTTTTGCAACTGAGTGATATACTTTTTTTACCTTAATAGATAAGTGGCTTTTTCTTAGTTTTAAGTAAATCAACTTAATGTGGTAGGGGCGTTACTGTATGAAAACTTTTAGGACCAAGGGTAATAGTTAGCGTCGATACCTTCTAACTTTTGATCGCTTAATGTTCCAGGTAGCTCTGCGACTCCATGACTACCTGTGAGAGCGATAAAGTTACCTGAGTTTATACTAGACTCTAGCTGTAGCGAACCGTTTGATAATACAGCAGGGGTTAATGATGAAAATTTTGGAGGGCATGAAAATGAGCCCGCTACGTTGAGTTTATCAGGTTGATAGATATTACCTGTTACCACCTTGTGTAGTGCTGGAAATAGGTAACGAGCAGCACATGCTATGACCGATACAGGATTACCAGGGAGGGCGAAGACTGGTGGGTGTTCGTTTTTTTGCCAGAAAGCAAAGGGTTTACCTGGCTTTTGAGCGATGCCGTGGAATAGGGGGGCGCCTAAAAGTTTTTTTAGAATAGGGGCGACGTAGTCGTATTTTCCTCTGGAGACACCGCCTGTCATTACGATAATATCGTATTTTTCTAGGGCTTGATGTATGACGGATTCTAACTTTTCAGGGTCATCATTGACGTGTTCTGTATCTACTTTGCCAAGTTGGAGACTAGTAATACTGGCTGTGAGTCCGGCAGCGTGACTACGACGGATCTGGTGAGGTAATGGTTTATGATGTGGATGGATAACCTCATCTCCTGTGCTCAGTAGTAAAATATGAGGCAGCTTAGAAACCAATACCTTAGTTTTACCACAGGATGCTAAGATACTTAATTCAGGAGCTAATAGCTTGGTTCCCACTTCTAGCAGTTTGTTGTCTGCGGCACTGTCACTACCCTGCTGGTGGATATATTGACCGTGCTTTATATTGGCGCAGGCTTGTATTTTAGCACTGCTATTTTGAATGTTCAGCTGCTCGATGGGGATAACGGTATCGCAGCCTTCAGGGAGCATACAGCCTGTCATGACTTCTATACAGTGGTCCTCATTTTCTAGTTTTAGCGCGGCTGTGCCAGCAGCTTGGATACCTTGTATCGGGAAGTCTCGATTTAGCTCAGACCACGAGAGGTGTTTGATAGCGATGCCATCCATCATGACACGATTAAATGGAGGTAAATCTCGATCTGAATAGACGGGCTCTCGTAGTATGCGTCCGTAAGCGTCTGTAAAGGATACCGTTTCTGTAAAACCTGTATGAATATGAGAAGAAATAATACTTTCTGCCTCTGTGACAGAGATGAGGGCTTGCATATCTTCATGCAAGCATGATTGTCTTGCTTTGTCCAACCATGTCATGACTTCTCAAGGTAAAGATTTAGTTGATTTATATCAGCGCCCGTTAAGAGATTTGAGGATCTCAGTTACTGACCGGTGTAATTTTCGTTGTGGGTATTGTATGCCGGCGGAGGTTTTTGGACCTTCTTATCAATTTTTGCCCAAGCACGAGATTCTTAGCTTTGAGGAGATTGTGAAAATCACGCAGACGTTTATAAAGTTTGGAGTTGATAAAATTAGACTTACCGGTGGAGAACCTCTGTTAAGGCGAGGTATAGATAACTTGGTAGCTCAGTTATCCGCGCTGGCTCCTGAATGTGACCTAGCGATGACTACGAATGGAGTATTGCTTAAAAATTACTCTGAGAAATTAGTAAATGCTGGCTTAAAGCGAATTACAGTTTCTTTAGATTCATTAGATGAGAAAACTTTTGGTGAAATGAACGGGGTGGGAGCACCGCCTAAAAAAGTGATTGAGGGAATTGATGCTGCATTAGCAAGTGGGCTAAAAGTGAAAATCAATACAGTGGTAAAGAAGGGTGTTAATGATCAGCACACGATAGCTCTGGCTGGTTTCGCTCGTGAGCGAGGAGTTACACTTCGTTTTATTGAGTATATGGACACTGGGAATACCAATCAGTGGCAGCTTGGTGAAGTCCAGCCTTCTAAGACTCTGCTTCAAGATTTAAGTGAACTCTATCCGCTGAATAAAGTCGCGACGGCAAAGTTAGGCGAGACAGCTCAGCGTTATACCTATGCTGATATGCCAGAGCTGGAGGTAGGTTTTATTTCTTCGGTGACTAAGCCGTTCTGTCATAGCTGTAACCGAGCTCGCCTCTCTGCAGACGGTCAGGTGTTCACCTGTTTGTTTGCTGAAAAGGGGCATGACATTAAGGCTGTTTTACGCTCAGAAAGCGGGGAGGCAATGCTGGAAAAAGTGATTGAGGGGATCTGGGCTATACGTGATGACCGATACTCAGAGTTGAGGTCAAGTTTTCAGACGAAGCCAGTCAGACCTGAGATGTCATATATAGGTGGTTAGTAAATTCATGCAGAGCGGAGCATTTTCAGATTGCTCTGTAGCATATGATCGTCAGGATAATATAGGTTATGGCATTTACCACAGATAAGGCATATTCATTGATCGAGTCAGCTCACGAGAAGGGGCGGCTAGCTCACGCTTTCATCATATCAGGAGAGCCTGGTAGTGGTAAGAGCGACTTGGTTTCACGTGTTATTTCTTTAATTAATCAAGAGGAAGCCACGGGGGAAGAGTCTATGATGGGCTTCTTTGATGAGATGGAGCCAGCTAAGGCGCCTGAAGTAAAATCGCTCGATGAGCAGGAAGGTGATTTGGTCAGAATCATTAGACCCCAGTCTAAGTCACGTCGTATTACAGTTGAGGATATTCGTCATTTAGAGAAATCATTTTACACGGCTTCAGCTCCAGGGAAGTGGAAAGTTGGCGTTATTCTAAGCGCTGATCGCATGGGGTTAGGTGCTGAAAATGCTTTTTTAAAAACACTAGAGGAGCCTCCTACAGATTGCCTATTACTGCTGGTGACAGATGCACCTGAGTTGCTGTTACCTACAATTTTATCTCGCTGCGTCAAATTACCTCTCATGACGGTTGAGAGTAAGGGGGTGTTAAATGATGCTCAGCAAAGTATGATTAATGCGCTAGCTGATACCGTGCAGAGGTCAGGTAAGTTAGATAGTGTGGCTGCAGCACTAAGCTTGAGAGCAGCTTTTAGTAAAATACTTTCTAAACAGCGTAATGAAATATCTAAGGCGAATGATAGTGCTCTTAAAGAAGAGACTAAAAAGTATAAGAATACGACCGATGGTGACTGGCTAGCGAAGCGTGAAAAGTTTTACTTAGCTAATACTGAGTCCGAATACCTTAACGAAAGGGGGAGGCTTTTAGAGGTCTTGATACTGTGGATGGGCGATGTCGTAAGACAAAAGTGTGGTGTAGAGCGTTTAGACTATTCATTGCAAAAAGAAATTACTTTAAAGGTGGCAAACGCCCATGAACTTCATGATCTACTCAGCCGTATGACTGCTCTAGAGGAACTGCGTGCTAATATGGAAACCAATGCCTCAGAGCAGCTGGCTCTGGAGGTAGCTTTTCTTTCTGCTTTTGGTTAATGGTTTCTTTTATTAGCTTATAAAGCTGCTTTATATACACCTATGAGCCCAAATCTTGATTCTAAGCCATCTGAACGTATCAGTATACCAGAGTATGCGATGGCGCTAGCGCATGTTGCAAGTATGAGATCTGAAGACCCTTTCCGGAAAGTCGGTGCTGCAGCTTTAGACTATGATAATCGTGTTATCGGCACGGCGTATAATGGGCTAGCACCGGGTTTTGATGCCCCGGAAGGTTTCTGGGATGACCGAGATGCGAGGCAGAAATTTATGCTGCATGCTGAGGTGAACCTTTGTAGTTTATTTAAGCGTGGGGATGCTAAAATAATAGCTTGCACGACGATGCCGTGTACGTCCTGTATGCAGACGCTGTGTGCTTATGGGGTAAAAGAAATTTACTACAGAGATATCTATAAAGCCTCATCAGCTCCCGAGATAGCAGAGGTCTATGGTATTATTTTTAAGCAGGTGACATCAATGCCAGAGCTGCTTAAGTCATAAGCGTGACCTCTAGGGGGTAGGTCGTTACTCTTGCTCAGCTTTTCCGAACAGACTAAACATGTAGCCAGACTCTTGAAGCGTATCGATCCATGGCGTGATAGCGGCTGGACTATTCCAAATTTTGCTAGCTGTTTTGACCTCTTTTCGGCCAGCTTCTTTATCGTTATGGTGAAAGTAGTGTGCAGCTTTTGCCATATAGAAATATGGGGAGTCATCCCAGTCATCATATTTGTCTCTCAAGGCTTCAGCTTCCTTGATTTTGTTTAATTTCAGGTTACATATAAGAACTTTGAATTCAGAGATGCGTATAAAGTCTTTCGATGTACTTGGAGGATTATCAATAATGTTAGAAAATTGATCATGTGCTGATTGCCATTGGTGCTGGATGAAGGCAAGCTCAGCTAAATTAAACAAGATAGAGGGGTTGTTAGGGGTCCTCTTAAGCATACTGCTAAAGACTTCGTGGGCTTTGTCAAAAGCACGCAGCTCGGTATAGCAGCTGCCTTTGAGGTTCGCGATGCTAGGATGATTTTCGTAAACGTCCTCTAATTCTCCGATCAATTCGAGAGTGTCAAAAATACGTTTTTGGCTAAAGAGGTTTTTAGCTTTGATCGCTTTTTGGACATAATCCTTACGAACATCCTCAGGTAGATTCATGAAGGACTTCAATTGATTGACCTGCTCTTTCGAAGGTTGCGGCACTTCCTTATTATCGCTTTGAGCATTCACATGAGTAGTAAATACCGTTGCGCTGATAGCGGTAAGACAAAGTAGGGAGAATTTAGAAAGTTTCATGGTTCTTATAAAAGTAATTTAAATGTATTATCTTGCACGATGAGTAATTGTAAATGTCATTTTTTATTTATCATCTGGCTTACTGTATAGACCCTGAGCATGGATGTAGTTTGCGACATTTCGGTTTAGCCAAGATTTGATCTCGGGATTGTTTCCGTAGTTTTCTCTAATAGCTGTAGCCGATGCTGGGTGGTCACCGTCAATAGAATGTAAGGAGTAATTGTTTTGTACTTCAGGTTTTGTATCCCTGCTGTGAACTATGAAATCAACAGCTTGAGCTAAACGTTCTGGATGATTCCAACGCGGTAATACAGTCCACTGGTCAGTTCCCATTAGCCAGAAAAGCTTGGCGTGAGGGTAGAGTATTTTGAAATACTCAGCAGTCTGCCAAGAGTATACAGGACCTTCTGCTAATATGTCGTAATTGTCGACCTGCGCCCATGATAAACCTTTAGTCGCTAGGTGGCACATTTCTAGCCGTTGGTCAGCTGTAGCGATACTGCTCGTCTTTTTATGAGGAGATTGCCTACATGGGAGAAAAACGACTTTATCGAGAGATAATTGTTTTTGTGCTGCTGTAGCAATGTGAATATGCCCTTCGTGAATAGGGTCGAAGGTCCCCCCAAAAAGACAGATTCGGTAGCTTTGAGAGGATTGATGAGTCGTTTCAGGAGGATGACTAGACACCTTTATTAATTAGTTACTAGTCGGCGCAATAGGCTCAGTCTCTCCTGGTAGAATCTCTACAGACGAGTTCGTATACCATATTATCAGCGCTGCTCCAGCAAAGAACAGGACGATGAAGAGTGCTAAAAAGATACTAAGGCAAGATTTCATAATGACTTCATTGATTATTAAGTGAGAGCGTAACCTAAGTCCAGCATATCATCAAAGTTGTTAGTGTTAAGCTTTTTTCACTAAGCGAGCAGCATAAGCACCGTCAGTTTTATTAATATGTGGGAGAGCCTTGTGTTCTCCGTCTAGAGCCCACTCAGAGTGATCAGCTAAGAACTGAGTAATGAAGTCGGAGTTTTCCTCATTTTCGATCGAGCAGGTCGAGTAAACGATTCGGCCACCCTCTTTTATACATGGTAAAGCATGGGTTAAGATGGCTTTTTGGATGGCTTGGATTTCAATGATTGATTCTGGCGTAATTCTCCATCTGGCGTCGATCCTTCGACGGATCACACCTGTGTTTGAGCAGGGGACATCGAGCAAAATAGCATCGAACTTACCATGCCAGTCTTTGGGCGCTGGCTGCATCCAGTCATGAATCTCTACCTGAGCAATGTTGACACCTAGGTTTTCTAAATTTTCATGTAAGCGGGGAAGTCTTTTTTCATTACTGTCCGTGCATAAAATCTCACCATCATTTTGCATAGCAGCAGCGATCATTACGGATTTCCCCCCAGGTGCAGCACATGCATCTAATACACTTTCACCCGGCTTAGGGTTTAGTAGCTCGACAGAATGTCTTGTAGCTGGGTCTTGGATATAGATGAGGCCATTCTTGATCCAGTCGTGCGGAGGTGGACTTAGGAGTTCATAAAAGCCGTCGATGTCTTCCAGAGCTTTAGTATTTTCATGCTGGGCAACTTCTGGAGCTTCGCCTTTTAGAGAGTTGATACGAGCATAAGTTTTCGCTGGCTGGTTATTCCATTTTAAGAGCCTTTCAGCATTTGGTTTACCGAAAGCCGACCTCCAGCGTTTCCATAACCAGTCAGGGTGGGAGAGCTTTTCAGGTATGGGGAGGTCTTGGCCTTGTCCTACGAGTCTAGGTCTACGTTCGATCGCTTGTCGTAAGACAGCATTGATGAGGCCTCTGGTAGATGCTTTACCACAATTAACTGTTTCATTTACAGCAGCGTGATCAGCTATCCCTAGTAATAAAAGCTGAGCTAAACCGACGCGTAAAATATCGCGGGTTTCATGATCTAGCTTACCTTTTCTAAGCTTCGCTATCCAGAAGTCGAGTAATCTACGGTTTCTTAATACACAGGAAACCAGCGACTTTAAGAGAGCTCTATCTTGTTTACTTAGTGAGTTTTTAGCCGCTTGCTTTTCAATCAGAGAGTCAATGTAGGAATAGCCCTTTGCCCAGGCTCTGAGAGAAGAAATAGCAGCACGGCGGACGTTGTTGGCTTGAGGTGGCATCTGGAGAAGAGGCTAGATGAAAAATACAAAATACGGAATCATATTTTCACACCGTTCTCTCTGGGCTGTGCTTGCAGTCTCTGTCATCTTCTCTTATAGAGGGCGTTGTGACTTGGTTTCAAAAATTCTCCATAGCAGCCTGTATTGCTCTAACTTTGTTGATTTCAGTGGGGGCTATTGTGAGAGCTTCGGGAGCAGGGATGGGTTGTCCAGACTGGCCAATGTGTTGGGGGTGTTTGATCCCTCCCATGAGTGCAGACCAGATAGATCCTGAAAAACTCGATATTGAAAAATATAGAAAAAAAGCACTGCGTTACGGAATCGACCCCAAAACGATTACAACGGAGTCAGTCATCGCAGACTACAATCCTGTTCACACATGGACGGAATATATCAATCGTTTAACCTCACTTCCGCTAGCTCTTGCTACGTTAGCGGCTTTTAGAGCATCGTTTTGGCATAGGAAAAAGCGACCTCATCTCGTACTAGTTGCATTATTAGCACTCATATTATTACTGGTGAATGCCTGGATGGGTGCTCAGCTCGTCTACAGTGGATTGAAGCCTGGAGTTATCACCATCCATACTGCATTAGCGATGCTGATGTTCTGCACACTCGTCTACATGGCATGGCGTGGCTGTGACTCTCCATGGAAGTTACCTAAGTCAAGTATGGGCGGAGGAATCCGTAAAATAGCAGTCGTTCTATTAGCCTTAGTTTTAGTAGAAGGTATTTTAGGCTCACAGATTCGTGAGAAAACAGATGATCTTAAGAAAACACACAGTAATGCTCCCCGAGTAGAATGGATAGCTGAGTTGGAGGAAAGCCCAACGTATCTCATCCACCGTAGTGGTTCATGGCTGATTCTCATTGCGTCAGTTCTTTTCTTTTTCAAAGCACGTAAAAATAAAACAGGGGCTTTACTTGTTGAGTCAGTGGTTTTTGGCGTTGTACTCGCGCAGATGTGTCTTGGGCTAATTCTTGCTCAAGTAGGTATTTTACCGATTGCACAAGTCCTTCACATTTCTCTCTCATCTATCCTCATTAGCACTCTATTATTATGGCTTCTAGCATCTCAATCACAAGAGGCGTAAAAAAAAGTAGTTTTATTAATCAAAAAAACTTGCATTGGGAGCGAAAATGGAAATAGTAGCGCCGCTTTCAGCACTAGTTGAAAGTCACTTCAAAAAAGCCGGTTTAGCTCAGTTGGTAGAGCAACTGATTTGTAATCAGTAGGTCAACGGTTCGAATCCGTTAACCGGCTCCATTTTTAATAAAACCTTAACTCTTATAGAGCTTAAGGTTTTTTGTGCTTTTGGAGGATCACTTACTGAGGTTGTCTTGGTTTAGTCAGATTTATAGAAGGAGATTATATCTCAGAATCTCTAACTATCGTTTTTAAATCGGTGTTAAAGGAAGCCTCAACCTGAACATATTTTGGAAGCCGTTCAGTATCGGATAATTGATAGAAAATGAATGATATGAATCATACTTCCTCAGATTTTGAGGTGTGGATGACTTCTCTCACTTTACTTTTCTGCTTGGTGTTCTAGGAGTTGATTATGAAACCAAAAATTGGAGTTGTAGGCGTGGGGCGTATGGGGGCGAATATGGCTCGATGTTTAAAGGATTGTGGATATCAGGTCGTAGTTGTTTTTGACTTGGATAAAGAGCTGTCCACTGAGGTGGCAGAAGAGCTTGGTGCGTTGTGTGCAACGGATCTTTCGGCTGTGACTGCGGAGGCAGATGTGATTTTAACAGTGGTGACAGATGATGCTGCAATGCGGTCTATTTTCACGCAAGAGGGACTGCTGGCGGGGGCGAAGAAGAAGGTTTTCTTAAATTGTGCAACGTTGACACCGGATGTGCAGGTGGCGGTAGAGGCTGCTTGTAGTGAAGTGGGTGCGCAGAGTTTGGAGGTCTGTATGGCATCTAGTATTACGCAGGCTCGCGATGGATCGCTTTATCTCATAGTTGGTGGAGAGAAGAGTATTTTTGAACAAAATAGAGAGCTGCTAGAAGTTCTCTCGAAGGCGCTGCACTATGTGGGTTCTATTGGTTCCGCATCTAAGGTGAAGGCGCTGGTGAATATGGTGATGAATATAAATACAGCGGGTCTTGCCGAGGGGCTGGGGCTGGGCGATGCGCTTGGCTTAGATCTGGAAATGCTACAGGAAGTTTTTTCACAGACGGGTGCTAATTCGCGAGTGCTAGAGACGGATGCTGAAGATATGGTTTTACGAGATCATGAGTGTTATTTCTCAGCAGCGCATGCAGCGAAGGATAGTAGAATTGCCAACAGTCTTGCTAAGGAGGCTGGAGTGATTGTGCCACTCTCGGAGGCTACGGAGTTACAGTATCAGAAGCTTGTGAATACTGGAAAGGGTGAGCTGGATAAGTCTGCTGTGTCAGAGCTGACTTTTGAGGGACGCCACGACTAAGGGGTGATTAATTTTCACATTATTAAATCTATATCTATCTGAGCTCATCCGTGATTCTATCTTCGAAACAATAATTTGTATGGAAATTTTAAATAAACAGGGAGAGGTCATTGATCATACGTTTCACGAAGGTGCTCAAGAAGAGGTACTGGTGATTTATGGTCACGGGTTGACTGGTGACAAGGATCGCGAGCTTATGGTGGCATTAGCCGAGGGGCTTGCTCAGAAAGGTTGGCGGGGCTTACGTATTTCATTTTCTGGAAATGGGGACTCAGGCGGTAAGTTTGAAGACTCTACACCTTCTAAGTCTGTAGCTGATCTTCAGGCGGTGTTAGATGCAGTTAAGGGAACGAGAAAAATCGTTTACCTAGGGCATAGTTTGGGCGGCGCAGTGGCGGCACTCACGGCGGCACGGGATGGACGTATTAATGCACTAGTCTCACTGGCGGGGATGGTGCGGACAAAGGATTTTTGTGAGGCTGAATTTGGAGGAGTAACTCCAGGTGAGGGTTGCATGTGGGAGGATGAGACGAAGCCTCTCTCGCAGAAATTTGTCGATGATATGAACTTGATCGAACACACGTTCGAGGCAGCTATATCTGTGGAGGTTCCTTGGTTACTGTTTCACGGAACTGCAGATGATGTCGTCTTGCCGAAGGACACTGAGCACGTATTTAGAAAAATTTCCTCAAAGAAAAAGCAAGTGATGGTGGAAGGCGAAGGACATATGTTCGCCGACCATTATTCATTCTTAGTGGATGAGATCGATCAGTGGTTGAATTCGGAGGGGCTTGAGTAGGCCTTTTCTTAGTCGTATCCAATAGTTGTTTCCTCAAGAAACGAGTCAGTGGAAGCAAATTACAGCGGAGCAGGTAAAGTGTATTCTTACATAGTATAATATTCCGGTGAAGATGCCGGCGTTGCTAATGTAACAGGGGCTTTTACTTCCATAACCGACCATTCTATGAATACTGGAACCATGAGCAACGATCCATTACACGGCATTACTCTGGAACACATGCTCACTGAGCTAGTGAAGGAGTATGGCTGGGATGATCTGGCCTTCCGTATCCGGATCAATTGTTTCAAAAATGACCCCAGTATCAAATCCAGTCTTAAGTTCCTACGCCGCACAGACTGGGCGAGAAACAAGGTGGAAATCCTCTACAAGCAGTTCCTCGGGCTGAAAGATCCTGAGCGGAGAATATAATTTCTATATAAGGTTTGTTAGGGTAGAGTGGCGCTGTATTAAGCAGTTTTTCGTATGTGAGTCTGGATAGTGCTTTAGCTAGATACTGGTTCCAGCTGTTAAGAGTTAACCTTTTCTAACTAACTTCCGACTCACCTTTTTAGCATCAACTAAAGGTAGCCTTTCAAGGCTTTAAGGAGTCAA
>CAYNLE010000006.1:29152-47575 GCA_964397975.1 uncultured Verrucomicrobiales bacterium
GGTTCAAAGCTGACGATATTACTTGCGTCTTTTCTCCTGAATACGTCAGTTATAGCGGATGTTAGTAAGCCGAATATAGTCATTATTTTTGCTGACGATATGGGCTATGGTGATGTGCAAACTTTGAATCCTAAGCGGGGAAAAATCAAAACACCACATATGGATGCTCTGGCATCTGAGGGGATGGTATTTACCGATGCACATACTAGTTCATCCGTATGCACCCCAAGCCGGTATAGCCTGATGACAGGTCGTTATAACTGGCGGACTAAGCGCCAAGAAGGAGTGCTTAGTGGCTACGGTAAACCTATGATTCCTACCTCACGTCAAACTGTTGCCAGTATACTGAAGGGTGAGGGGTATAATACCGCAATGATCGGGAAGTGGCACCTGGGCTTAAATTTACCAACGCTCGACAATGCTCCTCTTTCCCGAAAGGGGCTGAGCAATATTGACTGGAAAGGCGAAATCAAAGGAGGCCCTCATGATTTAGGGTTTGATTACTTTTTTGGGATATCGGCATCTTTAGATATGCCTCCTTATGTTTATATTAGAAATAAACAGTTCCTAGGTGAAGGCACTGTTATTAAGGCCTTCCACCGTAAAGGACCTGCAGAGGCTGATTTTGAGGCAGTTGATGTTCTTGATCGGTTAGCGAAAGAGTCGGTTAAGTTTATTGAATCTCAGTCAAATGAGAAACCATTCTTTGTCTACATTCCATTACCCTCACCTCATACTCCTATTGTCCCCACACCTAAGTGGCAGGGTAAGAGTGAGGTGGGTGATTATGGTGATTTCATGATGCAAACAGATAGTTTTGTAGGAGATGTCAAAAAAGCTATCGCTGATGCTGGATTACTAGAAAACACATTAATTATCGTCACCAGTGATAATGGATGCTCAAAAGCAGCTGATATAAAAGATCTTCAAAAACAAGGGCATTATCCAAGTGCTCAATTCAGAGGCTCAAAAGCAGACCTTTGGGATGGAGGGCACCGTGTTCCATTTATCGTTAGTTGGCCTGCATCTATCAAGGCGGGCACTCAATCAGATGCTATTATTTGCCTCACCGATATCTTTGCCACAAGTGCTGAACTAGCAAATGCTACCTTAGGTGATAATGCAGGTGAGGATAGTGTGAGCTTTGTTCCAGCGCTATTAGGTAAAGAAATTATTACCAAGCGCCGAGGTATCATTCATCATTCTATCTCTGGTCATTTCGCCTATCGTGAGGGAAAGTGGAAGCTCCTGCTTGCTAAAGGATCTGGTGGCTGGACATACCCTAATGAGAAGCAGGTGCCTGAAGGTAGTATGAAAGGTCAACTTTACAATATGGAAGCCGACCCAGGTGAGATGATAAATCTTTACGGATCTCATCCTGAGGTAGTGAAAGGCTTGCTCGATCAATTCACCGAATATGTCGAAGCTGGGCGAAGCACAGAGGGGGGGCTCTCAAAGAATGATACTGAAGCTATCAAACTTTGGAAATCAGAATAGATAATGTAAATTTTTCAAAAAAGGACAGCTAAAGGTATGAGTTATGGTTTGTAGTTTCATACCTTGAGCGTATTCCTATGATAATATTATCAATGTCATTGGTAACGCTTGTCTGATTAAAGTCAGTTTTTATTTCAATACCTAGCACCTGACCAGCTATAGTATCTACAACCATAACACCAGAGCGCTCAACAGTTGGTTAATTAGGGTAAGCTGTATTCTTTAGCTTATTGAATCTGCCTGCTCTATTAGATGTATAAATTTGATTATCTATTGTTTTTGGGTTTGGATTAAATTTTGAGGAAATGGGGTGTTTGTCAGCTTGGCAAATATGTATACTGTGTTTAGAAGGCTTTCAACAACGAGCTAGAGATTACTTTATGAGCGAAGAAACTATGCAGCCGGTCGATGACTACACCAAGATGGAGTCTGTTTTTGTGCGCCATCGTAATTGTTTAATGGTGCGCGGGCAGTTTGCGCCTATTTACACAGATTATTATATCCATTTGATGGAGCATAATATTCGTTATGAAAATAAGATGGATGCTACGCTTAAGGATTTAATGGCGGCTCTAACGCTTCATCTTACGGCACGTCCGTGGGCAGAAACGATCGCCTGGACCGTTAACCTTCGTGCACCGCGGGTTAATTACTTTGTAACTGGTAGTAGCACTTTCGAGAATATAACGGGGAGGCTATTCACCAAAGATGTGAGGGAACCTGATAGGAATCTACTCTACTCACAGACGAATATTTCAGGAAAAGAGCCGCGTATGACGATGGTGGAAGTGGACTCAAAAGACCCAATGAGGTGGGTAGAGCATTATTACGAGCAGAGTGAGCAGCGCCCTGCTAAATGCTTCCGCTTAGCTGATGAAAACTATGTCATGATAGCAGCTCAGCCTGACTATGATGAAGAGTGGTTTAACTCTCTGACGGATGAGAGTGTGCAGAAGATTTTAGATGAAGAGCAGACGAAGGTTCTAGAAACGAGGAAGTTTCATTTCAACTGTGGCTGTAGTAAAGAGCGTATTTTACCGACGTTATCTTCATGGAAAGGTAAGCCCGATGAGCTTTTCCAGGGTGAAGAAAGCATCAAGGTGAACTGCCCACGCTGTGGGGCTCATTATCTAGTAACACCTGAAGACCTCGTCTAGTTATCAATTATTCTCAATAGACTTTGTAATTTCTTAGGTCGAATGATTACCGATAAATGATCGACATTTTAAGAGATTCACTTACATAAAAACCTCTGATTATGCAGGAAATAGAAACTATCCAGACTGACGCCATCGCAGCTATTCAGGCCGCGACTGATGAGAAATCTCTCGATGATGCGAGAGTCGCTTATTTAGGTAAAAAGGGACGTCTTACGGCAGCATCAGCTGGTATGAAAGATCTCTCTCCTGAGGAAAAGCCCGTGATGGGGCAGGCTCTTAATAAAGCACGCCAAGCTATCAATGCGGCGCTGGACGAGAAACAGTCAACTCTCGCTGAAGAAGCTGATAAGAAGTCAGTTGAGGGCATTGATCTCACCTTACCTGCACGAGCTCTTTCTAGTGGAGCCATTCACCCGATCACTCAGGTGAAAGATCAGGCAATCCAGATTTTACGCCGTATGGGCTTTGCTCTAGCAGATGGCCCTGAGATAGAGACTGAGTATCACTGCTTTGATGCGCTAAATACTCCTGAAGATCACCCAGCCCGTAATGAGAAGGATACGTTCTACTTCGATACAGGGAAGTTACTGCGCACACATACTTCAAGTGTTCAGATTCGCACGATGGAGAAGGCGACGCCACCTGTTAGGATTATCGCGCCAGGCTCAGCTTATCGTCGTGATGAAATAGACGCGACCCACCTATCTGTTTTTAATCAGTTAGAGTGCCTCTATGTCGATACTGATGTTAATTTATCAGACCTCAAAGGTGCTTTAGAGTATTTTCTGCGTAGTATGTTTGGTGATTCTACAGAAGTTCGTTTTCGTCCTCACTTCTTCCCATTCACTGAGCCTAGTTTTGAAATCGATATTAAGCTACATGCTAAGGGACAAGAGCCTAAGTGGATGGAAATAGCGGGCTGTGGCATGGTAGATCCAGCACTCTTTGAGTCTATATGTGAATCTCGTGGGGATGATGTTTTCCACCCTGATAAGGTAACAGGTTTTGCCTTCGGAATGGGTATTGAGCGTTTAGCGATGATCAAATGGGGGATTAAAGATATCCGCCTACTCATCGAGAATGATGAACGTTTCTTAAAGCAATTCGCTTAAGAAACGCTCCGCTTGTTTCGTTTCCTACTAAACAGGAGTTCTGAGAAACTCAATGGCTTCTCGGATATCATCGTGAGTCACTTTATCAGAGACTTGTGCGTCACCGAGGGCTTTGAGTAGGACGAATTTGATTCTCCCAGCTTCGAACTTTTTATCGCGGCTGAGTTTTCTGAGAATAACGTCAGTAGGAATGTCTTCTGGTAGCACCAGTGGTAACTTAAAGTTTTCTAGTAAGTCGATGATGCGCTTACTTTCTGATACTGGTAGATTATTAATCTTTTCAGAGAGATAGAGGGCAGCGCGGATACCTAATGAGATAGCTTCTCCGTGAAGCATCATACCGTAGGGCAGTGAAGCCTCGATACCGTGACCGATGGTGTGGCCAAAGTTGAGCAGCGCACGTGTGCCGGCTGTCTCACGTTCGTCTTCTTCCACTACGCGAGCTTTGATCGCTAAATTTCTAGCTAAGAGGTCTGCCGATGGGTGCTGGTTGATAGGGTCTAGTTTAGCTAGGTCGTCGACCATATCGGCATCACGAATAGCAGCGTGTTTGATAACTTCAGCGTAACCTTCGCGGTATTCTCTGCCGGGTAAGGTGTCTAGGGTAAGGGGGTCTACGATGACTAAACGTGGCTGGTGAAAGGCTCCGATGAGGTTTTTGCCTTCGGAGGCATTAACACCAGTTTTACCACCAGCTGAGCTATCGACCTGAGATACAATAGTGGTAGGGATCTGAACAAATGGAACACCACGGTAGTAAATAGCGGCTACGAAGCCGGCTAGATCACCAACAACACCGCCACCGAGAGCGATAACAAAAGAGCCTCGGTCATGCTCAGCTCTGTTTAATGCTCCACATAGTGAGCTTACCTCTGACATTGATTTGCTGATTTCTCCAGCTTTGACAATGTGGAAGCTGGCTGAGATACCTGCAGATTCGAGATTTTTTGCGAGCTGGTCTTGATAGTGGGCAGAGACATTGCTGTCAGTGATGACAGCGGCTTTCCCCTTAAGTCCAGCTTCTAGAATGAGTTCTGCAGCACGCTCTAGTAGACCGTCTTCTACAAGAATGTTATATGAGCGTTCAGCTAGATCTATGTGGACAGTTGGCATACACAGTTCTTGCCCTTATTCAGGATCTTTAGCAACAGGATTGTTGTCTTCTGTAGAGCTTGTATTAAATGTTAATAGAGGAAGTAAGCCTTATTTGCTCTGTTCTAACATTCTTAATAAAGGCTTTTCAGCTCTTACTCTCACGGACTCGGCCATTTCAACCTGTGGAGATAAGCTCTCTAGGCAGTCGCGAAGCTTCTGTAGCGTATTCATTTTCATGAAATGACAGTCGTTACAGGCGCACTTATCGGTAGGGCCAGGGATGAGATTTTTCTCAGGTGCCTCTTTCTGGAGACGGTGTAGCATACCGCTTTCTGTAACGACGATGATGTCTTTCACCGGAGCGCTTTTACAGTAGTCGACCATTTTCTCAGTAGAGCATACCTCATCAGCGAGGAGTCTCACTGCAGTAGTGCACTCAGGGTGGGCTACGACTAGAGCGTCTGGATACTCGGCTTTGATTTTATTGATCGAGTCACGGGTGAACTCGACGTGTACGTAGCAGGCTCCTTGCCAGAGGTCCATCTTGCGGCCAGTTTGTTCGATGACCCATGCTCCTAAGTTGGCATCTGGAACAAAGAGGATAGGGCGGTCCTGCGGTGCTTGGTTGACTATTTTAATGGCATTACCTGATGTACAAATAACATCGCAGAGGGCTTTGACACCCGCTGAGCAGTTGATGTAAGCGATGACGTAGTAGTTTTTCTCTGAATTCTCTTTTAGGAAAGCTTCTAGTTCATCAGCAGGGCATGACTCTTCAAGTGAGCAGCCGGCGTCTCTATCTGGTAAAATGACGGTTTTCTCTGGATTCACTATTTTGGCTGTTTCTGCCATGAAGTGAACACCACAGAAGGCGATGACGTCGGCATCTGTTTTTTGTGCCATGTAGGCCAGCCCTAGTGAATCTCCTACGTAGTCAGCGATGTCTTGAATATCACCTGTCTGGTAGTTATGTGCTAGAATGATCGCATTACGCTCTTTTTTGAGTCGTAGGATGTCCTCGTGAAGATTGATAGCTGTAGTTTGCATGCCTTATATCCTGAATGAAGTATGAGCGGTTGTGAATGATAAACTAAGGCTTATTTTCTAACACCCTATTGACATCTGACCATTGTGCTTAGCTCCTTCTTCCATAGTCATGGTCGCGACCTTGATATCACCAGTGAGCGTGGCCCTCTTTTTTAGTTCTAATTTCCCTGTACAGGTGAAGTTACCTGTTGTGGTTCCGTCTATAGTTACATCTTGGGCGTAGATATGCTTGGCAAATTCAATATTAGCTCTTTTGGCGATGATGAGGTGCTTGCAGTGTATTTCGCCGTCGATGTTAAATGATTGATTTAGAGTCAGATCACCAGAGCAATCCACTTCACCAGCGAATGAACCATTGACGGTTAAGTGGTGGCAGGTGATTTTGGTGGTCGAAGCGGAAGCTTTTTTGTAAATGGTGACATTGCCACGTGTATGAATTCGTTGATTTGAATTCGTTCGGATATCAATGTCATTTAAGGTAATGTAAGAACCGCATTTGGGGCAATTAGTAGAGCTTGCCTGAGAGGGGGCTTGATGTATGTGTGAGCAATCAAAGCATTGAACATCTCTGGGGGCATTTTTTCCTTTAGGTTTTTTGGCTGAGGTTTTTGAACTGACGTTTAGCGAGTCGTTCTTTTTAAAGTAGCTAACAGATTCAGGGGGTGAAATTATTTCGTTCTGAACTTTCTCCTCTACAGCCTCTTTTTCGGGCTCTATTTTTAGCTCCTGTTTTACCAGAGGTTCGGGTTTTGTCTTTGCAGCAGTGGAGGGATCTTGCTTGGGGGTAGCGGCAGCTAAGCTGTCTTTTTTTATGAGCTCAGCTTGGTTCGGCTTAATGCGTGGTTCCTTTTTTTCTGTAGGTTCCTGTTTAGCCTTTTTCTCGTGATTAACTGGTGAGGTTTGAGCCTTGATAGGCGTATTTTTTGGAGGCGTATGGTTGGGTTCCTCTTTTTTTGTTAAAGCCTCGCCTTGTTTTTCGGGAGCTTGCTCTGTAGCTTTTTTTTGAAACGGACTAGCACTAGGAGACGAGTCAATTGCCACGCCTTTTTCTATTTTGAAGTAGGTACTACATTTTCTGCAGTTACTTGATAGCGCTTTGGTAGGCTCTGTTTGGGCATGTTGGCAAGAGGGGCAGATAACCTCGATTGTGTTTTTGATTTCATTTGATTTTTGAGAACCAAATAATTGTTTTTTCTTACGTGAAAAAAAGGACATTTATTGAGGGAGAGTTTGAGCAATTGCCAAAAAAATCCCACCCATTGGACAAAGCCATTGGGCGGGAATGAAACATTTAATATGGGGTGAAGCCCCAGTGTGGATAGCGTAGTAATTACGCTATGATTTTTAATTAAACTTTAGCTTTAACTGGAGCTGCGTTTGGTTTGCTGGGAGTGCTACTCGTTGTTTTTTGAGCAGTTGCAGCTGGCTTGATAGATGGCGTCCCCACAGTTGATTTACCTACAAAGATAGCACCTGGCTCGATAGAAAGAGAGGCAGCCTTGATGTTGCCTACAAGCTCTGAGTTTGCCTTAAGCTCTACTTTGTCCATTACATCGATATTCCCGTGAACTTTACCGTAGACAATGATGGAGCGTGTTTTGATCTCAGCTTTAAGGTGAGCGTTTTCGCCTACAGTAAGTGAACCGTCTGATTCGACTTCACCGTCGATTTTGCCGTCAACGACGAGGTCATTAGAAAATTTAATTTTACCATTAATAGTAACATCCGTACTAAGAACGTTTCTTCCGCTTGGTGTAGGGCTAGTAGTCGAGGGAGATGTAGTAGCTGGTGCACGATTACTAGAAGGAGCAGGGCTTTGTGGTGAACTTTGTTGGTTTATTGGCTTCTGCTGTGTGGCTTGACCAGCTGCAGGAGCTGCTGGTTCTGTTTTTTGTCCTATTACTTTTTGAAACACGGGAGATAATTTATGGTTGTTGGTATAATAAGTGTCAGATCTAGTCGGACATCAAGTTGAAATTTGTATTTAGCTGAAATTTTGATTTTTTAATGATAACGTATTTGAATAATCAATACACGTTATTATTAGAGGCTCTTTTTTATGGAGCTTTTGGCACCTCAGGCAGAGAAGGTGTTGGGATCTGAATACTTGGGCTTTGTTGTTCAGGAAGTTTGAGCGTTGGCGTTGGGATCTCTATGTTTGGCGTGGCGGCTTGAGTTCCAGTAGCGAGGTCTTCCGGTAGTCCTAGCTCATTAACTGCTGGTGGCTCTGGTAAAGCAGGTTGTACTTTTACGGGCGGTTTTGCGTTCACGAGAAGTGAGCGGATTCGGGCATCGTATGAGAAGGAGTTGCTGTTAGCTTCGTCTTGTGCTGTTGGGGTATAGGCTTCCTCTGTAGGTGTGTCACCGATGCTGATGTTCTTAGCCTTTTCATACCATGAAGTTGCTGTTGAGTTATCACCTGACTCTTTTGCTATGTCACCGAGTGTAATGCAGGCAAGTGGAGCAATGTATGCGCTGTTATCATTATCTGCAACTTCGCTCAGGATTTCGACAGCGGCGTCTTTTTTATCTTGAGTGTGTAGTTTGATTCCTAAGTTTACCTTTGCTGTAGCTACTGCCGGGTGTTGTGGGTGGCTACTGATAAAGCTTTCCAGTGTACTGATCGCTTCGTCAGGTGATTCTTTCCATTGGCTTTCTGCCAGTAAAAGAGCTGCGCTGGCTGCAGATGGGCTGCCAGACCAGTTGTTAATCACTGCTTGTAAAGATTCGGTATTGTCTGCTGCTACAAGAGCAGATCCAGCTTCTTGTGTTTTACCTTCTTGGATACCATCATAAATAACATAGGCGATGACGCCAATAGCGATCAGTGTAGCTAGTGCGATGAGTTTATTTTGATTTTCATCAAGAAATTGTTCAAATTTGCTCGGCCCGTGATCGATCTCTGCGATTGCAGTTGATGCAGGTGATGGTGATGTAGGTGATTCAGCCATGATAGAATTAGATTCGTGAGGTGCGTAAATACATAGGGATAGTGAGTCTGGCAATTTTTTTTAGTTAATAGTGATAAGTTTCGTATTCTCTGCTAGTTACCCAGCAAGGTGAAGCGACTAGTATTAAAGCAAAAAATAGCAGATGCACGTTTATATGGTATTCTCGATATGGGCTATGTAGAAGAAGGTTCTATCATGAAGACTGCGGAGGCATTGCTGCAGGGTGGGGTGGATGTATTACAGTTTCGTGCGAAGTCTTATGGCCAAGCAGCTGTATTAGCGCTGTTAGAAGGTGAGGCGAAAGGGCTTCAATCTTTGTGCTATGACTTTGGTGTTCCGTTTGTGGTAAATGATTTCCCTCACATAGCTGCGGAGTTGAAGGCTGATGGCTTACACATTGGCCAAGATGATGGTTCGTTAGCTGCTGCCAGAGATGTGGTAGGGGCTGATATGCTGATAGGGCGCTCTACTCACTCACTTGAGCAGGCTGTTATGGCAAAGGAAGAAGGCTTTGACTATATCGGATTCGGGCCACTGTTTCCTACGCCTACTAAAAAGGGGCGCCCAGGCATTGGTCTGGAGAATGTTTCTAAAATGCAGCAGCAGGTAGGCTCAGTAATCCCTGCGTTTTGTATAGGCGGGGTAATTCCAGATAATCTAGAATTAGTGCTTGCCTCAGGTGCTCATCGCGTGGTCATAGTCTCTGCATTGCTGAAAGCTGATAATATATCGCAAGCTACAGAGGCTGTAAAAGCCGTTATACAAGGTGATCTATCCACTTAAGCAAATATCATTACTATTTAATAAATACACTTTTCATGAGCATTATTATAGGCGGAACCGTCGCAATCGATAACGTATCTACTCCTAGCGCTAAGGCAGAAAACTTACTCGGGGGGTCAGCTTCATATGCTGTTCTAGCTGCTAGCTATTACTGTAAACCTGCGCACTTAGTTGGTGTGGTCGGACACGATTTTCCTGCAGAGCATTTACAGATGTTGGAGTCTCACGGAGTTGATCTCACTGGTGTTGAGCATTCAGCCGGTGAGTCCTTTACCTGGACTGGTGAATATCATGAAAATATGAATGATCGCACGACTCATAGTGTAGGTCTGAATGTTTTAGAAAGCTGGGAAGTGAAAATTCCTGAATCTATATCAGGCGCTAAGATGGTTGTTCCTGCCAATATGTCTCCAGATAATCAGATGCAGATGATAGACCAGTGCTCTAATGATAAGCGTTTTGTCATCGCAGACACCATGGATCTATGGATAGAAATTGCTAATGAGCGTCTGCATGAAGTTTTACAGCGTATTGATTTATTAGTATTAAATGAATCAGAAGCTCGTGACTTAGCACGTGAGAAAAACTTGATCTTAGCAGGTGAAAAGCTCCTCGAGAAAGGGCCAAAATACGTCGTTATCAAGCTAGGTGAGTTCGGCGCAATTCTCTTCGGTCCGGATCAAGCTCTCTATAAATTCCACGCATGGCCACTACGTGATTTGGTCGACCCTACTGGGGCGGGTGATACCTTTTTAGGTGCTATGGCGGGTTATTTAGCTTCACTTGAGCAAGACGATTTTCAGATCGATGATATTCGACAAGCTATCCGTATCGGTTCTGTGATGGCTAGTTTTACCTGTGAGGACTTTTCCACCAGGCGTTTAGAGCAGATCACACAGCAGGATGTAGCAGATAGACTTGCTGCTCTTGAGGTGATGAGTTAGTCCATTTCAGGTTTTCCCTTATATTTATTGGGTTTGACGATAATTTGAATGTCGATATTTGTTGGTTGACATACTAACTGTTCTGTAAGATGATCCTCTCATAGATATCGATGCTTCTATTAATCATCTAAGTTAGATTAGTTTCTCTAAGTTAGGCCTAAAACACTGTTTAAAATATTATGAAAAAAATAACGACCTTAACAATAGTTTCTATGCTCGCTGGCGTTGCGGGCCTTCATGCTCAAGCTTTTACAAATCCAAGCGGTTATGTAACTCACACGCTCAAAGCTGGCCAGTTTAACTTAATTGGTTTAACTCTTCACGAGCCTATTGCTGTATCAGGAGCATTTGAAACAGTAAGTGGAACGACTCTTACTGACGACGATGTAGATTTTGATTCAGTTCTTACGGATGGTACAACTTATATTCTAGAAATCACTTCAGGTGCTCTTTCTGGAACAATTCAGGAGGTAGTTTGGAATTCACCTTCTGCTACAAATAATATCGTAACAAGTGATAACTTAGGATCTGACGGCCTTGTTGCAGCTGATACATATCAGATACGTGCTGCTGCTACTTTGGCGTCGATTTTTGGCGTTGATAATAGTTTAGACTTACCATCAGCTGCAGCACCAGCATCGTCTGCTATAGTGTGGGTGCAAGATGTAAATGCCAATAACGGTTTTAGTCGCTATTATTATAATAGCGGAGGTTTTGGGGTTTCAGCTGAGTGGAGGCTATTGGGTGAAAGTGAGACATCAGCAAATTCAGAAAGTGTAGTTATTTCATATTCTGATGCTATTTTTGTGCAGATGCCATCAGGTTCTGATCAGGACGTTGTATTTACTGGCGCAGTCAAGACTGTTGCTACAACATATGCTTTAACTGATACGTTTAATTATATTTCAGCATCATTTCCTGTTGGCTCTACGATTCAAAATTCTGGCATACTAGACACTATACAGGTTGGGGCTTCAGTAGCAGCAGCAGATATTATATGGATACCTCAGGATGATGGAAGCTACAATAGGTATTACTTTAATACTGGTGGATTTGGCATTGCAGCTGGGCTAAAGCAAATCCTAGAATCATCTGAAGTTTCAGCACCTGATAATATTGAATTAACAAGTGGTATAATAATTCAGAAAAATGGTGATAATGTTAATACAACTATAACACCAGGTTTCAATCTATAATATGAATAATATGAAGAAATGCTTATATCTATTGGGGCTAACAACATTGTCTGCCTCAGCTGTTACAACGATTTCTGTATCAAACTTGGATACAACCGATACTAGTGATAGTGCGATATTTGATAGTGAAGGTAACGTTATCCAGATAGGAGAAGGATCTATACAAGTCGGTTATTTTGATACTTTTACTACTTCGGAAGATTTCTCTGGATCTACTAGTAGTTCATTACTTGATGATTTTGTAGCCTTTGGTTCTACAACTAGTGCTTTTGATAATAGTTTTAATGTAGATGGATTCTTTTCTGCCGACTTTATAGATACAATCAATACTGGTGATGTAATAATAGGCCAAACTTTATTTACTGTAATAGGTAATAATAATACTTTATCAAATTCAACTGATTTTTTAGTGTTTAGGCACGATGGTACTGAATTTGCAGAAGAAGTAGCGGGTATTGGCGCTGCGTCTGGGGTTGTAAGAGTGGGATCTGGGACTTTGTTGCTAGGAACTAATACTGGGGATACTATTGTTAACGGCTTTGCTGTAGGCTCATTTACGCAGATTGCACTTCCTGTTCCAGAGCCATCATCAACACTTCTTATTGGTTTAGCTGGTATCGGGATGACATTACGTCGTCGCCGTTAAGCTGGTTAATTATTAAATTTAATCAAAAGGCTGGCCTGATTGGGCCAGTCTTTTTTGCGTTTTGGTGTCTTCTAGGCGTGTGTTGTGGCTAGGTTTGATTTTGTTCAAAAGAGGATGATGTCTTGCTTCTTGGTGGATTGAGTAGCAGTGTCTGGCTGTGTCTAGTGAAGGTTGGTTAAATGATGTGGTGTCTGCGTGTGTCGCAGCTGGTATTCAGGAATATGTGGTATGTGCTGGTTCTAGGAACCTTGGCCTTGTCGCTAGTTTATCTGATTATGAAGAAAGTGGAGAACTGGAGGGCTTACGTGTTTATTCACATTTTGAAGAGCGTGCTGCAGGATTTTTTGCTTTGGGCAGAGTTGTCGATACAGGTAAGCCCTGTGCGGTGATTACGACATCTGGTACAGCGGTGGCAGAATTACTGCCAGCTGTGATAGAAGCTCATTACCAGCGAAGACCGCTGGTCGTTATTTCAGCGGATCGTCCTGCAAGATTCCGTAACTCTGGAGCGCCACAGGCGATTCAGCAGCCAGGTTTATTTACTGACTACGTCGAGCGCTGCGAGGATATCGAGTGGTCTGATAGTATCACTCTATTCGATGGTTGGTCAGGGTGTGGACCGTGGCACCTTAACCTCTGTGTGGAAGATGTAGATCTCAGCTCAATCTCAAGTGATAGTTCTACTGAGAAAAGGCTCTCTAAAGTGAGGTTGGGAGAGATTAAGGATCAGCCTGCTAATCTCAATATGCTTCCTGTGCTGGATATGTTTAAATCAGGCTGGAAAGGTCTAGTTGTCATGCTTGGTGGGCTTGAGCCTGAGGACAGGCAGGAAGTCTGGCATTTCCTTAGAGATTTAGGTGTCCCAGTCTGTGCTGATAGTACGAGTGGTTTGAGGGAGGTTTTAGGGAAATTAGTTGTCTCAGATGCCGATAAGATTTTAAAGAAGTCTCCACCAGCTCAGGTGTTGAGAATAGGTGAGGTGCCTGTCGGTCGGTTTTGGCGTGATCTAGAGGATTTACCAGCTGTCGAAGTTGTCTCACTTAGTCGCACTGGTTTTTCCGGTTTAGCTCGCGAGAGTAGTGTGATCACCGGTAATATTTCGCAGAGTATCCGTGCTCTGGGGGAGGTGTCTCAGGTAGGTGATACACATGACTATTTAAAAATTTCTAAACGTAAAAAAGGTAGGATTGACGAGCTTCTCGAGTCATTGCCTGAGAGTGAGCCGGGAATGATCAGAATGTTATCTGTACTCGCGACCATAGGAAAAAGTCTTTACCTAGGTAATAGTCTACCGATTCGTGAGTGGAATGATTTTGCTCAGCGCAGTGTTCCATACGAGTTGGTAAGGGCGAACCGCGGTGCCAATGGTATTGATGGTCAGATAGCGACCTGGTTAGGGGCTACAGCTGATGAGGAGGATGCGTGGGCGGTGCTAGGTGATTTGACTACTCTTTACGACTTGTCTGCGCCATCCTTGCTCAAGGAGGTGAACTGTTCAGGTAGAATGCTGGTAGTGATCAATAATAGTGGGGGGCGTATCTTTGAAAGATTGCCACATGTTCAAGAGATGAGTGATTCAGCTATTGAAAATATTGTGCAAGAGCATGCTACCAGTTTTAAGCACTGGGCTGATATGTGGGGGATGGACTATGTTCGTGTCGATGGAATCGAGAATTTTGATATCGAGCCGAGCGAGAAAACAACCGTAGTAGAGCTTATTCCAGATGTTAAGCAGACTAAATTATTCTGGGAGCAGCTAGCGGAGATATAAGCCCTCAGGTTTAAAAAAGTTCAATATTATCAATGAGTCTTACCTCGCCATAGAAAACGGCTGTGGCGAGTAAGGCTGGAGGATTGATTACTTCAATTGGCGCTAAAGTTTCAGCGTCTACTAGCTGTAAGTAGTCGATTTTAGCTCCCTCAGGGGAGGTTTCGATGGCGAGTTTGGCGATGTTGATTAGCTGGTTAGCTGATTTTTCACCTGTTGCTACTGCATTTTTCGCTGAGAGTAGAGCTTTACGGATACGGGCGGCGTCATCTCTCTGGCTACTCGTTAGGTTGGTATTACGTGACGAGAGCGCCAATCCTGAGCTCTCCCGCACGGTTTCGACTCCTACGATGTTAATCGGTAAATGGAGGTCTCTGACAAGGCGATGAATGATGGCAAGTTGCTGGTAGTCTTTTTTTCCAAAAACAGCGATGTCAGCTCCTGTGAGATTGAAGAGCTTGAGGACAATCGTGCAGACACCATCGAAGTGTCCTGGGCGTGTTGCTCCACAGAGCTGTTTACTCAGGCTGTTTTCTAATACGCTGATGGAGTGATCCTGTCGATAGACCTGATCTGGCTCTGGTGAGAAGACGGTGTCGACTCCTAGCTCTTTGCATAAGTTTAGATCGGCATCCAGAGTTCGTGGATAATTGTCGAGGTCGCTGCTCTGGTTAAACTGGGTCGGGTTAACGAAGAGGGAGAGTATAACACTGCCATTTTCCCCTGCGAGTTCGCGTGCCTTTCTGACCAAGGTAGCGTGGCCTTCATGAAGTGCTCCCATGGTGGGGACTAGAACCAGTGGGGGGCTAAGCTTGGGTAACAGCTGGGTCAGAGATTCTATACTGGTAGCGTGATACATAAGTGGAATGTAGCTGTAGAAGTGGTGCGGAATTTTAGGCAATAAAAAACCTTTCCCCGTATATTACGAGGAAAGGTTTTTATTAAAAGTAGAATAACGAGAGCTATTACTTAACGCCTTTTTTACTGAGGCGAGTTCCTTTAGTAGCACCTTGACGTGCTTTGAACTTCGGGTTGCTCTTGCAGATAACATAAAGTGTGCCGTTACGTTTAACGACTTGGCAGTCTTCGTGGCGACGCTTCATAGATAGTAGTGATGAGAGAACTTTCATGGTTATATGGGTGTAAATGAAAAAAGTTTAAGACGTAAGTCCGGACGCGGAAAATATCCAGATTCACTGAGCTGTAAAGCTTATTTCTGTTAAATTGTATTATTTAATGAGGGATTATTAAATTTCTACAGCAGTAACAGAGAGTATGCCGGCTGCTTTAGAGATTGTTTTGACGATGTCAGAGCATGGCGCTGAGTCGAGTTCGATGACATTGAGGGCATTTCCATCAGCACTGTTTCTCGCAAGTGAGAGGTTGGCGATGTTGATTCCAGCAGTGCCTAGAGCTGTTCCTAAAAGTCCTACGATGCCTGGGCGGTCGTCGTTGCGAACGATGAGGAAGTTTCCTTTGATATTAGTATCTACGTAGAGTTCGTCGATTTCAACAATACGCGGTGACTGACCGATGATTGTGCCAGCAACGCGGAACTTTTTACCATCTTTCTTAAGTTCAGCTACGATGAGCTCTGAATACTCAGTTTTTGCATTGATAGTGGACTCGATGATTTCGAGACCTAGGTCACTTGCAATAGATGTAGAGTTTACGATGTTAACCTGTCCATCAGCGCGTGCTGTCTCAAGGTATCCTGTGAGAACAGTGCGGGAGATGAGTGAGGTGTCTTTTTCACTGAGCTCACCGTGGTAGGAAACGCGAAGGGAGTCTGGGTTATCAAGGCCTAACTTAGCAAGAAGCTTACCGAGTGATGATGCTAGGTCAAGGTAACCACCGATTTCTGCAAGAGCAGAAGCGTCGAGTGATGGCATGTTGATCGCGTTACGGATCTCACCAGTGGTGAGGAAGTCGCGGAGCTGCTCAGCTACCTGAATACCTACGTTTTCCTGTGCCTCGTTTGTAGATGCTCCAAGGTGTGGAGTGAGCGCGATGTGCTTAGGTAGGTCGAATAAAATGTGGTCTGATGATGGTGGCTCATCTTCGTAAACATCAAGACCACAGCCTGCGATGTGGCCAGATGTAATAGCGTCTTTAAGTGCTGATTCATCAATGAGTCCGCCACGTGCACAGTTAACAACGATGGCTCCTTTGTTCATGAGAGCAAGGCGTTCAGTGTTGATAATGTGACGAGTGTCATCAGTAAGAGGGACATGAAGGGTGACGAAGTCAGCTCCTTTGAGAGCTTCGTCAGGATTCTTAGCTAGCTCTACTTTTAGCTCGTCAGCGCGAGTCTGTGTGAGGAATGGATCAAATGCGATAACGTTCATGCCGAATGCTTGAGCACGCTTTGTGAACTCAGCACCGATGCGTCCCATGCCGATCACAGCAAGACGCTTTTCGTTAATCTCGATTCCCTTGTATGCTTTACGGGCAGCAGGGAATTCGCCTTTAAGGACTTCAGAGTGTGCTGGGCCGATGTTTCTAGCGGCTGACAGCATGAGGGTGAATGCTAATTCAGCAGTAGAAATAGTATTTCCAGCTGGTGTGTTCATGACGATGACACCGCGTGTGCTAGCTGCATCACGGTCAACATTATCAACGCCTACTCCAGCACGGCCAATAACCTTGAGGTTAGAAGCTGCTTCGAGAACTTCAGCAGTGACTTTAGTCTGCGAACGGATGATGAGACCATCATAGTCGGCAATGATTTTAAGAAGTTCTTCAGGTTTAAGGCCTGTGTTTACATCGACATCTAGCTCAGGGTGCTGTTTTAAAAGCTCTACACCTACTTCAGAAATCGGGTCGGATACAAGGATACGCTGCTTCGCCATGCCGCGATTTAGTTGCCTCAGCCGCATTTGTCAAAACATAGCGGTGAGAAACTGCATTATTCTTATATTTCGGGCTAAAAAAACTGAGTGAAAATAAATGAACCCCCTATTTTATGACTTTTTCATTTCCAAAACCATGAATTTATTACCTAGCATAGCCGGGTGGGTTAGCGTTTGGAATTGTTTAAAAAGTGATGAGGTCTTCTCAGTGGGTGCGGACTCTTGAGCTAATAACCAAGCCCGAGCATGAGTAGTGAGGTAGCTGGACTGAGGTTTGTAGCTGCAAAGCTCGAAATTATGGCTTTCAGCAGCCGATATTACGCGGCTAAAGTCGATATGGCTGGTGATGTCCTGTAGTCCAGGTTTCTCTAGTGGATTGTCAGCTTTAGTGTGCTGTGAGTAGGTCTGGAGCGTGCCAGAGCTGCGAGCTGGATCGTAGAGCTCATCGTGAGTGAAGCCGTAGTCGATGGTGATTAGTAAGCCGGAGGTTAGAGTTGCAGCTATATTTTTGATAAATGGCTCGATCGAGGGGTTAAACTCCGTGGTGTAGCCATCGGGGAAGCCGTAGCCTAGAGATTGGCAAAAAACTTTGAGTTCGGGTCGAGTGATCTCAGCGGGGGACATCTGGAGTTCACCATCGCTGTGGTGCACAAAAAGTTGCTGCCATACTCCATTATTAAGCTGGATCAGCTCTACAGGAAAGGCGTCGATGAGTTCATTGGAAATGATAACTCCGTGTAGCGCCTGAAGTGAGTCGAGGTTCTGATGGTTCTGATACCGATCTGTGTGAGCTGATAATTTACCAGCCTGCATTTCTCTTAATGAACAGGATCGTTCTACGAGGTGGTATTGGGTCGCTTGGTAGAGTTCAGTTGAGAGCGTTTTTATTTCAGATAAAATATCCTGACAGAGTGTGCCATCATGAGCGCCTGGTTCTATGATGTTGAAGACCTGACTTCGTCCAGAATCGATCCAATACTGATGAATGCGGTGAGCTAGTATAATACCGAAGCATGGGCCTACGCTGACGCTGGTGATGAAGTCGCCACTTTTACCCACAGGTGATTTAAAATGTTGTAAATTACCAGAGTAGTAGCCAAACGCTTCATCATATAATGCGATCTGCATATAATCATGAAAACTGAGGGGGCCTTCATTTTGAATGAGGTTAACTATTTTATTCAGTATAGGAGCTTGAAAAGCAGGGGTTGCCATTAGTCTATGAAGAGGTTATGTATATCTGAATATACGCGATACGAGCATCGGTGATACGGTGTATAATGTTGAATCTATTAAGAAATGGGTAGCAAATATTCCAATAATACAAAGAAGGCTGAGAAGAAGCGCTTCTTCAAGTTTAGGTGGCTCATTT
>CAYNLE010000006.1:47675-59267 GCA_964397975.1 uncultured Verrucomicrobiales bacterium
AATAATACAAAGAAGGCTGAGAAGAAGCGCTTCTTCAAGTTTAGGTGGCTCATTTATTTGGGTGTTTTTGGCCTTATTCTTATGGGAATAGCATATTTGGTATTTGGCATAATGTCGAAGCCATACCGCGAGCGTGCCGAGGAATTTGATTTATCAAAAATTGATAACGTAGAGATCAAGAGTTTGATTCTTGATAGAAAAGGTCGTGAGATAGGGCGTATCTTTGTAGAAAATCGTGATAAGATTAATGTTAAAGATATTCCTCAAACTATGGTTCAAGCCTTAGTGTCAGGTGAGGATCAGCGTTTTTATAGTCATGACGGTGTGGATAGGAAGGGTGTGCTGCGTGCTGTGTATTTAAATTTCAAGGCTGGTAGGCAAACACAGGGTGCAAGTACTCTTACTCAGCAGTTAGCACGGAATGCGTTCCACCTTAAGGAGGATGCGGATAAAAGAGGCGAGGGTGGTATGAAGAGAAAGGCTGTAGAGGCTTACCTCGCTATGCGTATCGAGAGGCATTACAGTAAGTCTGAGATTCTCGGTTTTTATTTGAATAGGATTCCTTTTGGCAGTGGTTATTATGGGATTCGCTCAGCCGCTTTAGGTTACTTCGGAAAAGAGCCAAGAGATCTAAGCGTTTCTGAATGCTGCTCTCTCGTGGGGTGTATCAAAAACCCAACACGTATTTCACCTCTTAATAGTTTAGAGGAAAATAAGAAGGCTCGAAATCAGGTGCTTAAGCGTATGATGGCAGAGGGTTTTTTATCTGAGTCAGAAGGTAAGCCTCTGATGGATAAAGATGTGGTGGTGAATCCTAAGCCGATTCGTCGTGGTACATCACACTTATACGAACGTGTGGCACGTTCTGTGAGGAAGGTTTTGGGTGAAGAGGCTCTGACAGAGGGAGGGTTTAAAATTTATACAACAATCGATCTGGATATTCAGCGTTCGATGGAAAAAGGGCTGAGTGATCAGCTTACTAAAGTAGAGTCAAAAGAAGGTTATAAGAACCCTAAGTATGCATCCTATCGAAGAGCTAATGGGAAACCTAATTATTTACAAGGTGCGGGCTTAATGCTGGATAATTCAAACGGGGCAGTCATCGCCTATGTGGGGGGGCGTGACTTTACTCATAGCCAGTATGATTTTGTTCGTTCTGGTCAAAAACCATTGGGGACGGCATTTTTACCTTTTGTCTATACCACGGCATTAGAAAGAAAGATGTCACTTGCGGATCGAGTGTTAGACGGGCCGATGGATAATCGATCAGTGATGGTCGATGGTCGAGAGGGTATTTTGGGTGAGTGGGGGATGGAGCTTTTAGCACCTAGTTATGAGGGAGAGGTGAGTCTAAGACGAGCTTTAGAAACATCTAAAATAGCAGCGTCAGTTCGTCTTGGTAAAAAGTTAGGCGTCAGCTCGATCACTGAAACAGCGAAGCGTTTTAAGGTTGCAAACGATAGTGTGAAGTCCTTGCCACGAGTGATTGTAGGCACCAGTGATGCTTCATTACCTAATGTAGTGAAGGCATATACAGCATTTGCTAATGCTGGAAATATGGTAGAGGATATGTATTTTATAGACAGGATTGTCGATTCTAAGGGCAAATCTCGTTATGTTTCGTCTAAGTCTTCATCTAAACGCTCTAAGGTGATGAGTAAGGAAAGTGCTTATATTCTGCACACGGCATTAAAGGGTGCGCTAAGAAAGGGCACGCATCTAAATGAGGAGGAGGCAGCGTCTCTGGGTGCTGAGTGGGCAGGTAAAACGGGCACGACTTTTGACTTTGAAGATAACTGGTTTGTAGGTTATAATGGCAATGTCACTTGTGGTATGTGGATGGGCTTTTTAAGTGGCTCGAGGGATTCTATTTATCCCGGTGCATTCAGTCGTGAAACGCTACTACCAGCTTGGTATGAGGTAATGGCTACGGTGGATAAAGTGGTCGCGCCTAAAGAAATCAAGATGCCTGATAGTGTAGTGCGGATTGAAGTATGTGAAAAATCTGGGTTGAGAAAAACACGCTATTGTGAAGATTATACACGTGATGCAGTGACGGGCGTTGAGTCTTACCGTGTAACGACGCATGACGAGTTTTTTATGAAGGGAAATACTCCTGACGGTTATTGCGATTTTCATGGAATTAAAGACGATTCACTTGTTTCTGAAGACGTTGATTCGTTATCGGTATCGCACTCTATACCTGTACAGCCAAAGGAGCCTTTGTTGTTAGGTGACGATCCGTATGGGTCGATTCAGCCAGACTTTGCTCCTAGGGATAAAACTTTTAGGCGCAGAATACGCAATTATATGAGCTTTGATGAGTTAGAAGCTGAAGATAAGGCCGCGGCGATTATTTTACGCCGACCTAAGCGAGTGAGCATCTATGAGGAGTAGGGTGAGTATTCTTACCAACTGAATACTTGCACTCGCTACCTCTCTACCTCATTCTTTTCTTGTGTCCGTGACTGTTGAAAAAGAAGGTAAATGGCTAGCATTGATATGTCCTCATTGTGACTTTGTTTATCGCGTGTCTAGCGCTCATACAGGTCAGGGTGTTTTTTGCCCTTCTTGCCATAGGTTATGCATTATCCCTGCTAGGGATAAACCAGCTTTGCTGCCAGTAGTAGTATCACAAGAAAATGAAGAACAGCATGAGGAGGCTGGGGAATTAGAGCCGCCTGAAAGTGCTGTGCCAGTTAATACTGGACATGATGTAGCTGATGCTAATAGCAAGTCAGATTTTATTATATCACCATGGTTACTTGTCGTGGCAGTACTTTGTTTTATTGGCTCAGTAGTAGGAGGTGTTGTATTACTTCAGTCTAACCAAGGTGATGAGGTTACTGTTAAATCTACCTATCAAGATGAGTTTGATAAAAGGGAGCTAGCTCTTGAACAACAAAAAAAAGGGATAGTAGCCGAGGCTGAGGCTATCGACGAAAACGTTATTGACCTTGTCCGAGTATCGGCACTAACAACGAAAGAATATAGCACTATCGTAGCTGTTATCGAGGGCTTTTTAAAGGTGGGGGAGGTAGAAGATCTTAGGCCTTATGTTAAAGATTATGACGCCATGAAAACAGAACTTAAAAAGTTCTATAAAGGTAAAGAAATTAATACGAGAGAGTTTAGAGAATTAGTCTCAAAAACAGAAGCTGCTAAATACAAAAACTATGTAGCTCTGTTGGTTCGTTTTAAAGATTTTTCAACGAAGCAGATAATGCTTCAATATCTAGATGGTCGTTACGTGGTCGACTGGGAAAGCTGGGTAGCAAAGTGTGATGTCCCGTGGGATGATATTATAAAAAACCGATCAAGTGAGAGCGTGCTAGTAAGAGCAAACTGTAAAATAGATAGCTACTTCAATGGAGAGTTTTCTGATAGAAGTAAGTATATGTGTATTAGTCTGAACCATCCAGACTCGTATAAGACGATCTATGGTTATGTGGCCGTGGACGATATTATGATACATGATTTGGCAAGAATTTTTCAATCAAGTTCTAAAAGTAGACTGTCTCTTAAAATCAGATTTTCAGAAAATACATCCTCTATTAACCAAGTATGGATAGAGGAAATAGTAAGTAGGCGATGGATCATAGAGTAATGATTCGAGTCAGCATAAAGACAAATATTTTTAATACGTAACAATATGAGCCACAGAGAAATAAAATCATCCTATGATAAAGCTCTCCAGATGAATCTTAATGATTCTATCTACGGAACTTTTGCAGAAATTGGAGCAGGGCAAGAGGTAGCGAACTGGTTTTTTAGGGCTTCAGCTACAGCTGGAACCGTGGCCAAAAGCATATCAGCTTATGATATGACGATGAGTGATGCTATCTACGGTAAGGCGAAGCGCTACGTTTCTCGTGACCGTGTCAGCGCTATGCTGAAGTATGAATACGATTTGTTAGTCGAGCGTCTTAATGAAGACCGTGGTGAGCGCTCTACGTTTTTTAGTTTTAGTAATACTGTTAGGGCGAGGGGGTATAAAGATACTGGTGAGTGTCACGGTTGGTTAGGTATTCGTTTTCAGTATAAACCAGGTGAAGCCCCGTCGCAGATTCTCTTGCATGTTCGCTTGCTGGATCTGGAAAATGTCGACCAGATGGATGTATTGGGAAGGATTGGCTTGAACTTAATTTATGCGGCTTTCTTTTATCGTGATAGTCTTTCTGATTTTACGGAGTCACTGATGGATGGCCTTACTCGAGATAGTGTCGAGGTGGATATGATGAAGTTCAGCGGTGAAGCATTTAAAGATGTAGATAACCGTCTTTGTCACCTACAGTTAGTGATCAGCGGTTTGACTGATGCTGCGATGTTTTTACCTGATGGTGAAGTCGTGCAGCCAGCTGAGGCTTTATATAAAAAACCGATTATTCTGTTACGTGGCAGCTTTGCTCCTGTGACAAACTTGCACCTTGATATGCTGAAGCAGACGAGCGAGCAGTTTACTGAGCGTCTTGATGATAAGCAGAAAGACCAAACGATTGAGATCTGTGAAATTTCGATGAATAATCTCTTGAGAGACTCAGGTGAGACAGAGGGCGATTGTATTGATTGTAAAGCTTTCTTAGAAAGAGCCGATGCTCTTCAGGCGCTGGGGAAGACGGTATTGGTATCAAAGTGTCCAGAGTTTCACCGTATAGGAGCTTACCTTAGCCGTTACACAACGAGTCCGATTGCTATTGTCCTTAGTATTGGACTTCTCAATGAACTCTTTAAGGTGAAATGGTCTAAGAACTTGCCGGGCGGCATTTTAGAATCTTTCGGTAGGCTCTTTAAAAACGAGCTGTCTCTCTATGTTTATCCATGGAAAAGCAGGAAGTCTGGTGAGCTAGTTACTGCTGATAACTTCAGAGCACCTGAAGACTTCCAGCACTTATACCAGCACTTTACGTATTCAGAGCTGATCCGTTCGGTTAAGTGTGGTGATGAAGAATTACTGAAATACACGAGCCGGGATATTCAAGGTATGCTGGAAAATCAAGATGACAGCTGGAAGGAATTAGTGCCAGAAGCAGCTCACTCAGTAACTAAGTATTTATAATAGCTATGTCTTTTGGCGATATAAGAGGCCTACTTCAGTACGTGCCGCAGTTTAACGATAAGGTGTTCCTGATCACAGTGAATACTCCTGCCGAGTTACTGCTGGATGCTATGTTAGACTTTTTGTCGCTTCAGAATATCGGGGTTAAGCTAGTAATATCTAGTAATGTTCATTCAGAAGATATCTTACTTGATAAGGCCGCTGAGGTAGAGCTGAAGTTTTGTAATATTGTCTATCAGACGACTTCAGAGGTAGTGCAGATGAAGGAGAGCATGGACCGAGGTCAGGCCATTATCTTAAATATTCGTGATGAAGAATGCTTTTCCAATAAGTTAATCGAGCTGTCGGATGCTTTGTCTGCTAAGAAAATTATTTTGTTGCACGATAAAGCTGATGGCACTGAGGCTGGAGCTATCAGAGCGGCAGATGTTTTGTTAGGAGGGGCGTCATTGCAGTCACAAGCTGCCTTAGCGTGTCAAAGTGGTATACCTAGGGTTCATATCCTGAATGGTCTGGTGCCCGGGGTAACATTATCTGAACTGTTTTCTAATGAAGGTGTGGGCACCATGGTTTATGCCGATAGTTACCGCCTGATCCGTCCTATTAGAGAGGACGATATTGCAGAGCTTTTAGCCATGATAGGTCGATCGGTTAGAAACGCACAGCTCGTGCCTCGGTATTATGCAGACATTGAGGGGCATAAAGAGGACTATTTTGTGATGGAGATCGATGGTAACGTGGTGGGAAGTGTCGCGCTTTATCAATATCCAGATGTGAAAACAGCTGAAGTGGCCTGCTTATATGTGAAAGAGAACCATGAGGGCAGAGGCTACGCTTCTGAGCTAGTCAGCTATGCCCATGAACAGGCTAGGGCAGCGGGGTTAGAACAAGTGTTTTCACTAACGAACCGTATAGCGAAATTTTTCGAAGAGAAGTTAGGTTATCAGGAAATGCCTATTAAAGATATCCCTGAGCAGCGATACAGCCAGCTTATAGAAACTGGCCGTGACTCGAAGTCGTTTTTAAAAACCTTATAAAAAGTAGCTAGGTATGACGACTTTACTCATCGCTCTAGGCTCTTTTGTATTTTATATAGTCGCTTATAATACCTACGGAAAGTGGCTAGGTAGTAAAGTTTTCAAACTGGATGCAGACGCTACTGTCCCTGCTGTTGAGCTAGAGGACGGGAATGACTACGTGCCCACTAATAAGGGCGTTGTTTTTGGCCATCATTTCACATCGATTGCTGGTACAGGCCCTATTGTAGGTCCGGCTTTAGCTGTGATGTGGGGTTGGTTACCTGCGTTGCTTTGGGTATTGATCGGATCTGTCTTCATCGGTGCGGTGCATGACTTTGGAGCTCTTATTGTATCGATGCGTAATCGCGGGCAGACAGTAGGGGATATTGCGGGGCGAGTTATTTCGCCACGTGTTAGGGTGTTGTTTCTACTCATCCTCTTTATGGCATTGACGATTGTATTAGCTATTTTTGGTTTAGTGATTGCTTCAGTGTTTAAGGTATATCCAGCCTCTATCATGCCATGTTTAATTCAGATTCCCTTGGCGGTATTGATAGGTGCATTTATTCATAGAAAGGGCGGGAACATACTTTGGGCATCGATCGTCTCCTTAGTATTAATGTATTGCTCTGTATATTATGGCGACAGTGGCTGGTTAGCAGCTATGAATCACTACCTCATGCAGTTACCGTTAATGACATGGGTGAGTGTATTACTGGTATATTCTTACGTAGCTTCGGTCTTACCTGTCTGGACATTACTTCAGCCAAGAGATTATATTAACTCCTTACAACTACTCAGCACTTTAGCTTTGATAATGGTGGGTTTAGTCGTCGCAGGGGTTTTTCATGGAGCGCCTATTGATGGAGTTAGGCCAGAGCTGGCAATAGCAGCACCTGCCTTGGAGCAGAATTTTGGCTTGAAGCAATTGCCAATGATTTTCCCCTTCTTATTTATCACTATCGCCTGCGGTGCTATTTCAGGTTTTCACTGCTTAGTTTCCTCCGGCACCTCATCGAAGCAACTTCGCTGTGAAACAGATGCTCGTTTTGTTGGTTATGGTTCGATGTTAACTGAGGGATTTTTAGCTGTATTAGTAATTCTGGCCTGTGTGGCAGGTGTTGGTTTAGGTATATCTGATAATCAGGGAGGCACTTTGTTGGGCGCAGATGCATGGGATTCGCGTTATGCTGGCTGGAGTGCGATGAGTGGTTTAGGTGCTAAGGTGGGGGCTTTTGTTGATGGCTCAGCTAATTTTCTGAAGGCGATTGGTATATCTGGTGTTTTTGCTACGGCATTGATGGGCGTGTTTGTGGCGTCGTTTGCCGCTACGACCCTAGACTCCGCTTGCCGATTACAGAGGTATGTTGTGCAGGAGCTTGCTGTCAGTTTGCTGCCTCAGAATAAAGAGGGGTTAGCTGAGAATATTTCTCTAAGTTTTAACCCTCTAACGTGGTTGGCAAATAAGCATGGAGCCACAGTTTTTGCGATAGCTATCGCCTGGTGGATGGCGTCATTACCTGGTGCACCAGGTAAGCCAGCAGGTACAGGTGGGATGATCTTATGGCCACTTTTTGGTGCGACTAACCAGTTATTAGGAGGTTTAGCATTTTTAGTGATTATTTTCTGGATGAGAAGACATAAGATGCCTGTATGGTTTGTCGTTATCCCAGCCATATTCATGCTGATTTTACCAGCTTGGGCGATGCTGTATCAGATCTTTTTTCAAGCTCTAGGTTCAAGTGAAAGTTGGATAGAACAGGGGAGGTGGCTATTGGTTGCCATAGGCACGATATCTCTGGTTCTTGAAATTTGGATGCTTATCGAGGCGGCTAAAGCGTGGAAGTCATCTGGATCAGAAGAACTAATATCCAAACGCTCTTAGATGACTTTGCTCTGGACAGTGTGCCTGTGAGAAACGATATTCTGTCCTGATGCGCTCTTTTATTTTCACCTTATTATTGTTCGCGTGCTCTGGCTTATTAGGCCTATCGAGCACAGCGACAGCACAGGAAAACTATGTGATTCTCTGTGGTGGCCCAGCTTTACGTAAGTGGGAGGATTTACGTGTAAAAAAAGACCAGCACGACCGCTGGTGGGCGAACTTTGTCAGAGCTTCCACTATCCGTATGGACGAGATTCGTAGGGTGAAAGGTAATAATGCTAAGATCGTCTGGATGGTATACCGTAAGGGATATGCACAGCGTGGGCTCGAAGACGGGAAGCCTTACACTCAGTGGATAGGCGAGCAGGCTGCTAAACGTAGGGCTAGCCTTGTATGGATAACTGACGGACAAGACTTTATTCGTAAATTAAACAAACAGCGATCAGGCTCGGTCGTTAGTTTTGACTTTTTTGGACATTCTAATAAACACTGCTTCCTACTCGATTACAGTGCAGACATCATGGCGGCTAGTAGCTCGTATTTACACGAAAAAGAACTATACGCTATTAGAGGCAGAGTTTTTGCTAAATATGCACACTGCCAGAGCTGGGGCTGTCACACTGGAGAAAGTATGAGCGCTTACTGGAAAAGCGCTACTGGGAAAAAGTTAATAGGAGCCAGAGGCAAAACGAATTACGTGACGGTAGGTAAGGGCGTGTTACCTTCCGTGTCAGGAAGTTGGATTAGATAGACCAAACTGTTTTTTACTAAAATAAATTTATTATTACCGAATGAAATACGAAGAATTAAATACCCTTTATAAATTACCTCTCTTCGAGCTACTCAGAAAAGCTCGTGATGTTCATGAGAGTCACTGGAGCAAGAATGAGATTCAGCTCTGCACATTACTGTCGATTAAAACAGGTGGTTGCTCAGAGGATTGTTCATATTGTTCTCAGTCAGCTAAAAATAGCTCAGGTATTCAGATTGAGCGTCTCATGGAAAAAGATGCGGTTATGGAGCGTGCACAAGCAGCACGCGCAAGTGGCTCTACACGATTCTGCATGGGAGCAGCTTGGAAAGGTGTTCGCTCAGGGACGAAGAGATTTGATCAAGTCGTGGACATTATTGAGTCAGTATCTGAACTCGGTATGGAAGTTTGCGTTACACTAGGCGAGCTCGGTGAAAATGAAGCGATCACACTTAAGGAAGCCGGCGTCACAGCTTATAACCATAATGTTGATACTTCACGTGAGCATTACCCGAATATTGTAACGACACATACCTACGATGACCGTCTTAATACGATCCGTCATGCACAGAATGCGGGTATGAGTATCTGCTGTGGTGGTATTTTAGGCCTTGGAGAAACTGCTGATGATCGTCTGAAAATGATTGAAACAATTTCAGAGTTTAACCCACAGCCTGAGAGTGTTCCTATAAACTCACTAATGCCGATGCCCGGAACCCCTCTGGCTGAGTCCGGTAAGGTAGATATCTTTGATGTTGTTAGAATGATAGCTATTGCTCGTATTGCTTGCCCGAAGGCGAAAGTTCGTCTGTCAGCAGGTCGCACATGTATGAGTGAAGAAGGGCAGGCTATGTGTTTCTTCGCAGGAGCTAACTCTATTTTCTACGGAGATAAGCTACTCACTGCGCAGAACCCAGCTATTCAGCAGGACTTAGACCTTATTGCTAAATTAGGCTTAGATACGCAGGCCCCAGACCCTAGTATGTCAGCGCCAGAAGCGGATTGCTCGAAGGCTCTCTCTCCTGATCCGAATGCCTCAGGTGAATGTGATGATACTGTGTGTCAACCATGTTGCTCTGAGTAACAGCTCATTAAACTGGGAAAACAGCAGGAAACCTATTTCATGAATATTGCCCTTACAGGCATTGGTCTTACCAGTGGTCTAGGTGATGGAACGTCTGTGCATGCTGAGAAAATATCAGCAGGCCAGCACGGGCTTCGTTATCTATCTGATCTGTTAGGTGAAGGCTCTGAATACGCTTCGCTAAAAGCGAGCTGGATACCAGATCGCTCGATCATGATGTCACGCAAGTGGGCACCAGGTTCGATGCTCTCTTTACATGTTGCTAAGCAAGCGGTCGCTGACGCAGGGCTTAGTGATGCGGATCTAGCTTCAACTGCTGTTATTGTCGGCAGTAGCCGTGGCAACATCGCAGGCTGGGTATCACGGTGGCCTGGGCGCCGTCCATTTGGCTTAATGGCAGCTAGTAACTCCATGCATGGAGAGTTAGCCTCTGCCGTGAGTATAGAGTTAGGGACTAAAGGTCCGTGGCAGGTAATCTCTAGTGGCTGCGCTGCTAGTCTGGACGCTGCCGGAATGGCAATGATGATGCTTAAGCAGGGCATGGTAAAGCGAGCCATTGTTATCGGAGTAGAGTTACCGCTCATCCCTGAAGTCTTATCTGCATACTCACAGACAGGAGTGATTGCTCAGAATAATGTGAATGACCCATATTCACCTCAGACGGCAGGTTTTTTTCCCGGAGAAGCTGGAGCCGCCATCGTGTTAGAGGCTACTGATGATGAAGATTTCTCGAGGACAACTTTAACAGGTTATTGGTGTAACTCAGATGCTAAAACACCCGTCGGCATGCCAGAGGACGGGGCTGGGTTACGTGACTGTCTGCAAGCTGCTATGACAGATCTAGATGGGCAGCCTGATCTCGTTGGGGTTTGTCCTCATGCCAGTGGAACTTTACTACACGGTAAGGCAGAGATCGCCGCGTTAAGGTCAGTTATTAAAACGGACGAAAAGGTTTCTCTTCATCCGCTTAAGCCGTTCACTGGACATACCGTGGGAGCCAGTGGGGTGCTAGATCTAGCAGTTCTCGCTCTTTTTATGAAAGAGGGAAGACTGCCATCTAACATTGATGGTAACACGAGCCCAGGTGAGCCTTTCACTATGATGCCAAGACCTTTATTGGATACAGGCTCTACAGTTTTAAAAATAGCTGTCGGTATGGGCGGGCATAACTCGATCATTTCACTTAGATCCCCAATTTTATCATGAAACATATCTACGTATCTATCACTGAGCAGTTATTACGTCTCTATGATGATGACGAGATACTTAGGGAGTATATAATTTCTAGTTCTAAGAATGGTGTGGGCAGTGAGGAGGGGAGTTTGTGTACTCCAGACGGTCGTTTCGAAATTAGCGAAAAAATAGGAGACGGAGCCGAGCTTGGAACTATTTTTAAGTCAAGAAAACCGGTTGGTATCTGGGACGGTAAACCATGTAGTGATGATATGGTTTTAACCAGGATTCTTCGACTGAACGGGCTCGACTCTAAAAATGCCAACAGCATGAGCCGCTATATTTACATTCACGGTACAAACCAAGAAGACTTACTAGGTCAGAGAATGAGCTGTGGCTGTATCCGTCTGTCGAATCGTGATGTTGTCGAGCTTTACGATTTAGTAGATGAAAAGACACCACTGATTATAGGTTGTTAACAATCTATCAACATCTTATTAACAGGTCTGACTACATTACCTGAAAACCAAGATCTTTATCGTGAAGTTCAGGATGAAATTAACAGCAGGCCGAAAAAAGTTCTCGGTTTTGCTACACCAAAATCACACCACAAAAAACTACTAA
>CAYNLE010000007.1:0-4314 GCA_964397975.1 uncultured Verrucomicrobiales bacterium
TTTTATTGTATGAAAATATTACTTCTGAATGTTATCAATACTTAGATTATTTACAGGTGAAAACTCTACCCGCTGACACCTGGCCCACTTAAAAAGGCACTTCAACTCCTTACTCCCTATTCAGTATATCCATGAAGAATCGTCATCGAAACTAATGTGCAAATCTCATCTCTCGATCTCCTGGGCTCAGTTCATACAGAAAACCATTCACAGTATTATAATTAAAACTGGATAAATAATTTCTATATCTACTACACCCAACGGGGGCATTTTACGTTTTTACAAATACCAGCACTAACACTGTCAAGAAAAAGCCAAGAAAAGCTCGTAAATATTCTGAATGATTATCTCGCCTAAGCATAGAAATTCATCTAAAAGCTACCTCATCTCTAACTAAACGGATAACAACATGAATAATGAATTAACAGAAAAGGAAAAAAGGCTACTCTTCTGGGCCAGCTTCTTGTCACTTATGGCCGCAGGTGTAGGTTTTGTATTCCGCGTAATGATCCCTACAATGTGGTCAGAGGCATTTCAAATCACCATGGCGGATGTTGGAGCTCTTACCGGCACAGCACTCTGGCCAATAGCGATCACAATGATCATCTTCAGTCTACTCGTAGACAAGATTGGCTACAAGACCTCAATGTTCTTTGCCTTTACCCTGCAAGCTGTCTCAATCGCGCTAACCGTGTCAGCTAAAAATGCTGACACTCTCTGGTGGGCATGTTTTTGTGCTGGCCTTGGACATGGTGTGGTAGAAGCCGTAATCAACCCTCTTTGTGCCTCTATTTACCGTGAAGAAAAGAGTAAGTGGCTTAATATCCTACACGCCTCGTGGCCTGCTGGTATTGTAATTGGCGGTATTGTATACATACTCCTAGTGGGAACAGAAGATGGCCTCAAATGGGACGACTCCAAGTGGATCTTCTGGTTCATGATTGCTCCTGTTGTTGGATACGGCATAATGTTCTTAATGTGCAAACGCTTCCCTGTTGATGAGCGTGTAGAAGCAAAAGTTCCCTACAGTGCTATGCTTAAAGAATTTGGTGGACTTGGTATCTTCCTTGCCTCTTCATTCATTGTTTATGAACTTGTAGCTCAACTCAACATCGACCTCGGTGATAGTAAACTCATAATCTGTATTGCTATTGGTGCTGCGCTTGGCTTTATTGGTGGATTCCTCCTAAAATCAACAGGTAAGGTTCTCTTCTTCATTCTTTGCCTTATCATGATCCCTCTTGCGACAGCAGAGCTGGCTACTGATGCATGGATTCAGAGTCTAATGCGACCAATCATGGGCGCTAACCTTGCTGCATGGGCTATTGTCTTATCAGCTGGAATTATGATGGCTCTCCGCTTCTTTGCAGGTGTTCCCCTGAAGTTCATGAATCCTCCGCAGCTACTTCTGCTGAGTTCAGTCTTCTCCATCATTGGTTTATTTGCGCTATCAGTAACAAGTGGCCCCGCCATCTTCGGTGCTTTTGTTCTCTACGCAATTGGTCAAACATTCTATTGGCCTACAGTCCTCGGCTTTGTAGCTGAGCAGTTTCCACGAGGTGGTGCCGTTACGTTAAATACAGTTTCAGCCATAGGCCTTCTTACTGTAGGTATCTTTGGGTTCCCATTCCTTGGAGCTGTGCAAGACCACTACAGCACAAATGCACTTAAGGAAAAGGAGCCCGCTCTTGTACAGTCTGTGATCAATAATAAGATCACTTATACAGATACCACTAAGCCTGATGCACCTGAAGAAAAGCCGGTTTTTGAAGCAAAAAACTTCTTCGGTGTTAATTATGATTCCATCAATGCTGGTGAGTTTAACAAGCTCCCTGAACTCGATGAAGATCGTGTGGCAGCAATCAATGGTACACTCGCAAAAACTAGTCAGAGTTCACTCAAGGTTGCCGCAGTATTGCCAGCAATTATGGCCATAGCCTTCTTACTAATCATCTTCTACTACAAAGCTAAAGGAGGTTATAAGGCTGTCGAACTTTCTGAAAGCGGCTCTAGCCATTAACCTAGCTAAACTAATATAAAAACTCATCAAGCGGGGCTTGGGATTCACCTCCTCGGCCTCGCTTTTTTGTGCAATACATATAGCCAATACTTACAACCCAACATTCATAAAATGTCTCGTCCTTGTCAGCCTATTTACCGACGAGTGGCGCTCTAAGCTACCTCTATTGATTCGCTTTATCAAAAGCAGCATCAAAAGCTAAGTCGCTAGGTGCAAAATCAAGCGCTTTCGTAAAGGCACATGCTTCTGTAGCACCGTGAATACGATCCATCCTACTGTCTTCCCATTCGACAGATAAAGGCCCGTGGTATTTCACATCGTTTAGGGCGACAATGATTTCTTCAAAATTTACATCACCTCTACCTGGTGAGCGGAAGTCCCAATAACGGCGGCTATCACCAAAATCTGTGTGCCCGCCAAATACTCCGACATCACCATTTCCGTGCCCCCACCATGCATCTTTCACATGGCAGTGGAAAATCCTTTCACCAAACTGGTAGATAAACTTCACATAGTCGACTCCTTGATAACCTAGGTGGCTCGGGTCGAAGTTAAAACCAAAGCGTGGATGTTGACCTAGTACTTCCAGAGCTTTTTCAGCACTAGCAATATCAAAGGCGATCTCTGTCGGATGCACCTCAAGAGCAAAGTAAACATCTTCCTCAGTAAAAACTTCAAGAATAGGTAACCAGCGATCAGCAAAGTCCTTAAACCCGTTTTCTATCTGACCAGGTGCTACTGGCGGGAAAGAGTATAAAAGGTGCCAGATCGATGATCCAGTAAAGCCATTGACGACTACTTTATCAGGGACTCCGCCTAGACTCTGAGGGCGTGCGTTGAAAAACTTACGTGCAGCACGTGCTGTATTTTTCATTTCCTCAGCAGCACGCTGACGAACACCTTCAGCTTCACCGTCACCATAGATCTCAGGCGAAAGTATCGAAGCGTGGCGCTCATCGATCAGGTCACAGACCGCCTGCCCTACGAGATGGTTACTGATAGCCTGACAGTCTAGACCATTTGCTTCTAATAACGCCCATTGATCCTTAACATATGACTCATTATTAAGAGCCGCGCTAACGTCGAAATGGTCTCCCCAGCAAGCAAGCTCCACCCCATCATACCCCATCGACTTCACCTTAGGTGCTAATTCAGAAATTGATAACTCAGCCCATTGACCAGTAAATAAAGTGACAGCTCTTTTCATATAGTTTAAAATTTTAATACTCTAGCTTTGCAGTTCTGCAAGTAAATATGACAGGCCTTTAATTGATTCATCAAAATTATGATCAAACGGTTCTGGTAAAATGCTTCGGCCTGAATCAGCTGAACAGAAATCAGACTCTAATTGCTTCATTGATACACCGAAACTTACATTAGCTGCACGCATCGCAGCCCCCAGGGAAACAGAACCAGAGACGGTTAATCGCTCTACTTTGGTGTTGAAAACATTCGCAAAAACCTGAGCAATCGAATCATTACGAGAAGCCCCACCAGTTAAATAGAGAGTATCAGGAGAAAGCCCCATCCACTCGGTATGGATTTTCATACTCAGAGCCTGCCCTTCTACACAAGACCTAACTGCGTGAGAAGCTAACTCCCACTGCTTAAACTCGCTACTACCTTTAAGTATAGGTCCAGTAGTATTTACCCGAGGACTTATTTCTGGAAAAAAGAAGGGTAACATAAGATTACCACCATTACCCACAGGAGTGTCATCGAGAGCCTTAGTAAAGTCATCCCAATCATATCCAAACTTATCCTTTACCGCCTCACGTGCAAGTGAACCGTTCGCAAAGCACTGAAGCGACATCGCCCCCCCTTCAGGGTTCCCGAAAACATGTCCAAAGCCTTGAGGATCTGTTTTCACCTCAGGTATAGATGCAAAAAAAGTATCCGATGTTCCGAGTGAAATTACAACCTTACCAGCTTGGCTGGCAGCCATTCCAACAAGACTACTAGGATTGTCCCCAGTAAAAACTGTCACAGGTGTATCAGCTGAAAAGCCATATTTTTCAACAAAATAAGAAGCGACCGAACCAACTACTGTTTTACCCTGTACAACTGCTGGCAACTTTAACTGCAACTCAGGAGCTGTAGCTTTAACCAAGTCTGTATCCCAATCCCATGACTCAAGACTGAGTAGATTCATACCCGCAGCATCACCAGTATCAATCGCTACATCTGCACCACAAAGAACAGAACATAAAAACGAGCTAACTAGGTGGATACGCTCTGTAGAACTATAGCTTTCAGGAGCATTTTGATAAAATTTCCTTATCTGAGAGCCTGAA
>CAYNLE010000007.1:4414-8184 GCA_964397975.1 uncultured Verrucomicrobiales bacterium
AGCCTGAATATTAGACAAGTCACACTGAGCACCTAGATCTTTTAACAAAAGCTCCAGCGCATCTAACCACATTAACGGATTAGCATGAACAACACCTTCTTCCTCCGAATTTAAAAATCCAGACGGAGAACTATACTCAGGTAATTTTTCACCGAAGTTAACAGATGCCTCTGCCACTACCATGCTGTTATCTGTATCAATAACAATAGCCGAACAGCTCTGTGTAGAAGCGTCAATACCAAGTGCTTTTGGCATCAGTTATTTAGATAAAGTCGTTAATGAGGTTTTCTAACATTTCCTGACGACCACTTTCAAGCTGTGGTTCAGGATTCGAAAGAGCATACTTCTCTAGATCCTCGAAGCTGACTTCCCCAGCTTCCACTTTAGCACCGATGTCACGATCAAAGCTGCCGTATCTAGCACTTACGAAATCAGCCAAACGTCCATCTTCACGGATAGAATTTGCGATCTTAAGACCCCGTGCAAACGTATCCATACCACCGATGTGTGCGTGCATGAGATCCATTGGATCATGTGACTCACGGCGACGTTTCGCATCAAAGTTTAATCCACCTGTTGTGAATCCCCCCATCTCCATGACACAAAGCATCACGTGTGTCGTAAGGTAAATGTCTGTTGGGAACTGATCGGTATCCCAACCAATGAGCTCATCACCACGGTTAGCATCCACACTACCTAACATCCCTGCATTATTACAGACTGTAAGCTCATGCTGCATGGTGTGACCAGCGAGCGTCGCATGATTTGTCTCAATGTTCAGCTTAAAATAATCCATGAGACCGTATTCTCTTAGAAAGTTCAAACATGCTGCTGAATCTGAATCATACTGATGGGTAGATGGTTCACGCGGTTTTGGTTCAATGTAAAAAGGTCCATCAAAACCAATTTTCTTAGCATGATCTACAGCCATGTGTAAGAATGCTGCTAGATGATCAAGCTCACGCTTCATATCAGTATTCAGTAGTGTGCTATATCCTTCACGGCCACCCCAGAAAGTGTAACCTAGACCATCAAGCTCATTAGTACACTCAAGCGCTTTTTTAACCTGTGCGGCAGCATATGCATAAACATTAGCATCTGGTGAAGTCGCCCCACCCTGAGAGTAACGTGGGTGTGAAAATAGACACGCTGTTCCCCAGAGAAGCTTCACACCAGTCTCCTGCTGCTTTTCTTTAAGCTTAGCTACTACCTGATCAAGGGCTGCGTTTGACGCTGATAAATCATCTAGCTCAGGTGCTATATCACGGTCATGCCAGCAGTAGAAATCGATACCTATCTTATCTAAAAATTCGAAAAATACATCAACACGCTTAAGAGCATTTCCAACTGTGTTAGAGCCGTCATCCCATGGCATCTGAGCCGTCCCTCCACCGAAAGGGTCAGCTAGCTCATTACGCATTACATGCCAATATGGAGCAGCAAAGCGTAAGTGATCCTTCATCGTTTTACCGCCAATGAGCTCTTCTGCATTATAGTGCTTAAAAGCTAGAGGGTTTGTCGAAGTAAGTCCTTCGAACTGAATTTTTTGACAATCAAAATAATTCATTACTTTTCAGTATTTATGTTTATATATAAAATTTAAGAAACGATTTTCCACGCTCCGTCTTGACGGCTTGATGAAACTGCAGCCTCTATGAAAGCGAGGCCCATTCGACCGTCTTCTACATCTGCGTATTCCGCCCCTGAGTGCTGGCAGGCCCCTCCATTTTGATACGACCTAACATCAGCTTCGAAATATCTATGTAGACGGCCCAGAGCGTCATGAAATGCTTCACCGTGTCCAGCTGGCAGCGTAGGCCCTTCTGTAATCTCAGCAGGTAAGTCTTTTAAGAAACCGTCATTAGCAGAAACTGCACCTCTCCAGTAGAGACGATCAGGCTGACCCGGTAACATTACTTTAACGAGCTCGGGCTCTTCTTGTCTCCAGACTAGCGTCCCCTTACTTCCATTCACCTCAAGCGATAGATCATTTTTATGACCAATAGCTATCTGAGACGCTCTTACTAGTGCTTTACCGCCATTAGATAAGTCACAGTATGTGGTGAAATGATCATCTAGTGAGCGACCTTCTACAAAGACCTCGAGACGAGCGGATACACGAGAAACCTCTAAACCTGTTACATGGCGAAGCTGCATAAGAGCATGGGTTCCTATATCACCTCCACAATTAGATGCCCCTGAGCGCTTAGGGTCTGTTCTCCACTCAGCCTGCTGCACACCAGATCCCTCTGTTTTACCAGCTAACCAGCCCTGAATATACGATGCATCTACCCAGCGAACATCACCGATAAGCCCACTTTTCACTATATGCTTAGATAGCTGAGTGCTCCAGTGACCTAGGTAAGTATGAGCTACGGCAAATGGAACTTTATGCCTTTTAGCCGCTTCTGTAAGGATCTCTGCTTCTTCTAAATTTAAGGTGAGAGGCTTTTCACAGAACACTGGTATCCCAGCTTTGATCGCTTTTAGCGCAGGATCAAAGTGAGCAAAATTAGGTGTTACAATAACGATGTAGTCAAGTTTCTCTTCCGCTGGAAGATTCTGCTGATCATCGATCATCGCATCATAGCTTTCATAGCCTTTAATAGAGTATGGCCACTCAGCAGCATCTTTCATCGCTGCTTCTGGATTACTGCGCAGAGCTGCAGCTACAACACGGCGCGTACCATCCATGTGAATTGCTTTCTGATGAGGATGAGCAAAGAATGCACCACCACCACCACCGACTAAACCAACGTTTAACGTTCTTTGAGAAGACATATGAGGTATTATAAAATATAAGAAGTTAGTCTGTTACGACAGATCTGTATTCACCTTTCAGAAATCACTCAGATATTAATCCTCATACCTACGGATGTCTACTAGAGCGCCATTAAAGCGCTACATATTATGGTTATTTATGAATCAATATGATCAATAAACTGGAATTCACTGGCGCGCTGAGCAACACGCTGCCCCTTTTCAAGGGTAAAACGGCGTCTATACTTGAGAGGGGTAATTTTTAACTCGAGACGGAAAGCTCGAGTCATATTAGTTTGATCATTGAAGCCGCATTCTGTGGCTATTAACGCAAGACCTGTATTCGACTCACGAAGCAAACGACACGCTGCATTCAACCTAATCTTTTGCAAATACATTAACGGTGTGAGGCTAAAGAGCTTTTTAAATAAACGCTCCTGTGTACTAACTGATATCTCTCCAGCTTTAGCCATGTCTGCTACAGATATTTTATTCCGATAGTTAGAACGAGCGTAAGAAATGATATCGCGCATAGTCGGGTGCTCTCCATACACAGCATCTGAATCTTGTATTAACCTAGCTACACCAGCTAAGCCTATCACGTCTCCATTCTTACCATACATCGGTGTTTTAGTAGTACATATCCAATCTATGGAACCGTCAATCATAGGCACTAGCTCGACTTTATCTTTGATCACGACTTTCTTTTCGATAACCTTAAGGTCATCTAGGCGAAATGCATCAGCTAAAAAGTCTGGCGAAAAATCATAATCGGTTAGGCCGATTACGTTCTCAATACTATCTTGCCCTAGGGTATTAGCAAAAGTGTCACCACATGCGACAAAACGACCATTAACGTCTTTTACAAAAAAATAAACCCCAGGAATGGAGTTAAAAAGGTCCAACATAAGTTGTCCTGGCGCCAGCGCCTTGAAAAACTGGTCGCTTACCTCAGCTGAGTTTGTTTGTTGATTCATATATAAATTGCTTTCAAAATGGGGGGAATTAAA
>CAYNLE010000007.1:8284-27039 GCA_964397975.1 uncultured Verrucomicrobiales bacterium
AAAATCCTTCTCTACAGAACCCATAAAAAGTTACACCGCTATTAGTTATGCAAAAAAACAGACGAAAAACAACCTTTAATTTAAACATTTCTCGTCATAGATGAAAACAAGTTAACTTAAATACTACCTGGAACCTAGAAAACATATAGGTGGCGAGAACTCAAAAAGATTACTAAATAAGCTGAAGGTGTGAATTACGCTTCGTCTTGCCCTACGTTTATCAATATCTGACGAGGCTTGGCGCCATCACCTGGCCCTATGATACCACGCTGCTCTAGTATATCCATCATTCGAGCGGCTCGTGTATAACCAAGGCGTAATCTGCGCTGCAATAATGAGGTGCTGGCCTTTTTCTCTTGCCTAATCACCTCTAAACATTTCTCTACGATTTCCTCATCGGCATCTGAAATATCATCATCACCAGAATCACCGGAACCGCCCTTATCTATACTTTCCTGAACAGATTGCTCAAATTTCTGTTCGATCTGGTTAGAGCAGAATTCAACTATATCCTCTACCTCTTCATCAGAAATAAAGGCCCCCTGCGAACGCTCCAGCTTGGCTGAACCAGGCGCTAAATACAACATGTCACCCTTTCCTACCAACTTATCCGCACCAGAAACATCTAGAATCACCCTACTATCAAGCTTAGATGAGACTTGGAAAGCTATACGACTAGGAATATTAGCCTTGATAATACCTGTCACAACATCAGCTCGTGGTGTCTGAGTGGCGACAATAAGATGAATACCTGCAGCTCGAGCCTTCTGAGCAATCCGAGCAATATTCATCTCCATATCAGCAGGCGCTGTCTGCATAAGATCAGCAAGCTCGTCAATGATCACCACGATATAAGGAATCCTGTCAGGTATCTCTTCATCCTCATCCATATCATCATCTGATCCATCCAGCGACGGCGGACCGAGCTCACCATCAGTCAGAGCCGCTGCGATAGAGTCTAAATGCTCTGCATCATAGCTCTCCTCCTCTTCTGCATCAGAAGCACCCTCACTTCCCTCAGCCCCTTCTTCAGGAACATCCTTCTCAGGAAGTTCTCTAGAATTGAAACCATCAAAATTCCTCACCCCTACTTCAGCAAAAATACGATAGCGACGCTCCATTTCATTTACCACCCAGCGAAGAGCAGAGATCACCTTGTTCGGGTCTGTCACTACAGGAACAGCAAGGTGCGGCAGTGAGTTATACATCTGCATCTCCACCACTTTCGGATCGACCATGATGAAGCGCAGCTCGTCTGGACTAAACTTAAAGAGAATACTCGAAATAATCGAATTGATACAAACCGACTTACCCGAGCCTGTAGCACCCGCGACCAATAAGTGAGGCATCGCAGCTAGGTCACCGATCACAGCATTTCCATATACATCCTTACCGAGAGCTAGAGGGATCTTCTTCTTCGCACTGATAAATGCAGGATCCTGTAGAAGCTCGTGTAAAGGAACTGCTACCTTCTCAAGGTTTGCAATTTCAATACCTACAGTATCTGAACCAGGCACTGGCGCTAGAATATTAATTCTCTCCGCCTTAGTAGCACGCGCCAGGTCTGCCTCAAGCTGAGTAATACGGCTCACACGTAAGCCAGCGCTTGGATACACCTCATAACGAGTAATCGTAGGACCTTTAGTGATATTCCCCGGAGTGACATCGACACCGAATGCCTTCAGCGTACTTACAATCGTATCCTGAACAGCAACTAACTCACTCTTATCGGCTTCTTTTTCAGGTTCTTCCTGCTCAGAAATATTTAACAAATCAAAACCTGGAAGTTCATACCCGTCATAACCGTCTACACTAAGAGCTCCATGCTCTGGCTTTGCTTTTTTAAATGGCTTATCACCTAGCTGGGCAGATGATTTACGGCGCTGTGAAGCATCTATTATCTGAGGCTCTGGAGTAGTCTTCAGTGGTAGCTCATCCTGAGGCTCTGATTTCTTCTCGACTATTGGAGTAACAGGCTCGGCAGCAGGCTCTTTCTCTTTCCGCTTTGCCTTTGCCTTTGGCTTCTCCACATCTTCTTTAATGGGCTTCGAATCACTGATCGTTGATTTCGCAATACGGTTATCGCGCTCGACCCTCCTCTGCTCTAGAGCCTCCTGTTTTTCAATACTCTGAATCTTTTGCTCACGACGCTCACTAAGCCAGCTACTTACTTTTCCATAAAGACTGCGAGCGAACCTCACTGGATGAATACCTGTAAGCAAAATCAAACTCACCAGATAGACACAAAGTAATACAAGAATAGCCCCTACTTTATTCAATAATCCTTCAAGGCACTTCGTCCCTACAAAATAACCAACCTTACCGCCGGCACCGTCTAGAGAGTTACGAGCTACCCACTCATTAAAAAAAACACTCTGCACAGCCAATAGCGCTGCAGCACTAAAAACAAAGACACCACAACCCGCAAGTGTTCTCCACGAAGGGCGCGCATCAAAAATCAGACGAGCTACAGCCTGCCAGATTAAAGTTAAAGGAATCAGATAAGCCGCAGCACCAAAGATCATCAGCAAAATATAAGCAATAAACGCCCCCACTATCCCTATCCAGTTCTGAGTCACTCGTTCAACATCATCTGTGGCACTATTAAAGTCCTGAGGTGAATGTGACACTAGGGCTAGTAATATCAACAAACCAAAAGCAGATAAAATAATACCCACGACCTCATTCGGCCAAGGCTGACGAGTGCTTTCCTGATTTTTAAGCTTATTATTTTTAGCTGCCATATATTACTGACTCCACACTCTCTCAGCACACTCATAGAGGCAAGAGAAATTCTACTGAATTGATAATCAGGACAAGTTAATCAAAACTTCTACAAATTTAGTATTTATGTTGCTTTAATTCTGAAGATACTCGCCCCAATGCGACTTTTACTTGTTATGCTTAAGGAACCGATAGCTGGTCAGGTAAAGACCCGGCTAGCTATCGATGTAGGAAATGAAAAGTCCGCTCAGTATTACCAAGCTATTGTCGAAGTTCTATTAAAACAGCTCCAGGGACTAGAGAACTGCCGTATACGCTTCTGCTACACTCCAGATGATGCAGGAGATGCTGTGCGCTTCTGGTTACTACCAAAACTAAAAGCCACCCTCTCAGTCAAAGAGCCGAACCTCTTCGTCATCCCAACAGCAGGAACCCAAGAGCAGGAAATCGACTTCAGGCCGCAAATAGGACAAACACTCACTGAACGAGTGAGCGCAGCATGTAGAGAAGGTTTCGACCATGGCTTCACAGAGATCGCGGCTATCAGAAGCGACTGCCCCGAGTGCGGTGCCCGATGGATCAATGCTGCCTTCGCCACACTTCATGGAGCAAACAAGCAGCATAAAGTCTCACTCGTTACAGGACAGTGCCGTAATGATAAAGCTGAGCACCCTTATCTCTCCGCGCTGAGTGACATTACGGCTTTAGATTCAGACAGCGAACCCCACACCATCACACTACCTACACTCGATGCTTTGATTGACACCCCATCATGGCATGCTCTGCGCGAATCCCCCCTCGGTGCCGCAATTAAAAAATCTTTAGGTGAAGAAATCGAAGGCACGGAAGTCTTAGATAATATTACAGTATCGAGTGAAGCGTCACTGCATCCACTCAAACACATCGCCGACCCCACTCCATGAACAACCATTCTTCCATAAAAGAATCAACTCATGATCACCTTGAGCCAGACTCTCAAGACTCAGTTCCTGTAAAAAAAGGTAAGAAAAAAAAGTCGCTGATCTTCATTCTCTCAATACTTAGCTTATTAGTCATTCTCATACTCGTAATCAACGGCCCAGGAGCCCGCTGGTTCATCGAAAAGAAATTAGCCCAAGTTATCGAAAAACAAAGTCTCCAAGGAAGTTCCACAGTCAAAGGCTCAATCTCCTCAGGCTTCACCATATTCGACGCTAAATATTCAGGCACAGCGGGCGTTGAACTATTAGAAATCAGAGAGGCCTCTATCAGCTACAACATTAAGGGTTTACTCGATAAAAAAATCACCAACCTTAGTCTGCACTCAGCAAAGGTTATCGTCGATCTCGCTAAACTACCCAAATCAAAAAAGAACAAAGAAGAGCAAAGTAAAAAAGACATTAGCGAGGTAAGGGCTGCTTTAGAAAAAATACAACCATGGGTCACCCAACCTGAAATAGATATTACCAAGCTAGACGTCTGTTTGCTAAAAAACGGAGCTCCCTACGCTAGCTTCCAACTAGACTCACTACAGCACCAGCCAGGCACGGACTTATTTCTCCTATCCTCATTTGCAGCTCAAGATAGCAACTCAAGAAAAACTGAACCACAGGACATCGCTATCCGCTGGATGAAAAACTCCGCTCACATTGATCAATGGGAACTTTTACCCAGTATAGCCATAGACAGCTTCCAGGTCGACTGGTCAGCTGATCTTACCGGCCAAAGCAACCTAACGATAGGTGAGGCGAAGCTCCACACATCCATCTCAGAAGAGGCTACACTCACTCTTCAGAAGGGCAACATTTCGTCCCAATTCATTCAAAACACATTCGACCTTAATCTCCCTGCTAGTTTCCAAATAGAGGAACTAAACCTTTCGATCACGAATTGGAAAAAAAACATCCCACTATGGGAAATCCAAGCCGATATAGCAGCCCAGCATCTAGAGTATGAGCAATACTCACTCCAGGACACCAAACTACAGATCACACAAGAGAAATCTAATTACGAGCTGATTCTTAACAGCTCAGTCAACACAGCCAATATCAGCACTTCCATAAATGGCTCATGGTCTAAGCCTACAGAAACCTCATGGCAAGATAACACCCAAGCAGAATACAGCATCTCCTGTAATGCGCTAAATCAGCTACCAGACACCTGGCTAAAAAAGATCGCTGAACAGCACCCCGAAGTTCATTACTCAGACACCAGCATTTCACTGCAGGGAGCTGCGCACGTTTTAAATGGCAAACTGCACACAGCCGATCTTCACGGAAGAGTTAAGGGCACTTCTATTAACGAAGTCTCTATTCCCACATTAGAAATCGAAAGTTCATACAATGAAAAAGATATCAACGTAGAAGTTTTCATTCCTACCAATGCACCCGAAGAGGAACCAAAACTAAAAGTCATAGCTGCATACACTATAGAAGAAAAGCTCTACGACGCTTCTATTAGTATTTCAGAAACCAATTTAGAATGGATCAATACCATTTTAAAAATGACAAAAAAGGATATCTCACTTCATGAAAAACTATCTCTTTCATGGTCAGGGAAAGGAAAAGCTGATGATCCTGACATCCACTCTGGCAGCTTAAACATATTCGATTTAACAGTTCAAACCGAAGACAAACCAAGATTAAAAATCTCCTCAGTAGCCCAATACGACCTACCCGACTCTTTTAATATTTATCAGCTAAACCTCTCAGAAAGTGAATGGAACGGATCCGCCATCATAACATGGAACGGCGAAACACTTAGCATCCCCGCCATCATTTTTAAAAATGGAGAAGAAGCCTTTGCAGCGCTCTCAGCCAGCACCCCATTAACACGCCAAACAGCCACTAAGGACACCTTCTTCGCACAAGATACACCATGGTCGGTCACCCTCAAGTCACAGCCCCTTTCTTTTCAAAAACTCAAGCAGTGGTTCAACATCAAACTCCCCGATGGCCTCACTGGAAAAACAGAGAGTTATATCGAGCTTTCTGGATCACCAGCCTTACCTCAAGCCTCTGGTTACAGCCACTTTATAAAAGTCGAAGGGGTAAACCCTGCGCAAAACGGCGCTATCGATGCTCAGTTCCAGTTTCAATCTGAAGACAGCGCTCTTAATCTTAAATCCAATATTCATGAGGGCAATATAGAACGTTTAGCTATCAAAGGGCTCTTCCCCTTCACTCCAAATAAATGGATAGCTCAGCCAGGACTCTTTGAAGAATCCATCAAAAACTCCCCTATCGAAGGCAACGCAGACATCCATGCATTCCCGCTAACTCGCCTCAGTAAATACAGTACTCAGTTAGAGAAAATAGAAGGACAGATCAGCGGAAAAGGACACTTCAGCGGCACATTTAACAAACCCATCTATGACTTCAACATCCTAGCTGAAATACCTATCATCCGATTAAGTAAAACAACGAACTCCTCAGACTACGGTGTCATCAGGAACATCTTACTGAAATCGCATATTACTGAAAAAAAACTTATTAAATCTAGCCTAGAAGCTCGAATCAACGGCGGGAAATTTGAAATCAATAGCCTCATCGATATTAACGATTTAAAAAACCCAAGCTTCGATGTATCGCTAGATACAAAACACGCACTAGTTCACAGAAACGACTTCCTCTCAGCAAGAACTAATAGCTCACTCAGACTTCTTGGAACTATCGATGATGCTACCATCAGTGGTAATATTGGTGTCACTGAATCACTTTTTTATAAAGACATAGAACTCATCCCCATAGGGATACCCTCATCTGAAGTAGCGGAAGTAAAGCTCCCGTCTATCTCATCCGGGAAGGACTCAAAGCTACCCATCCCGTCACCCTTTTCTGACTGGAAACTAGATGTCATCCTCCACACTGATGACCCGATCTTGATCAGAGGTAACGTAGCAAAAGGTCACATCGAAGGCCGAATCAAAATCAAAGGAACCCTAGCTGAACCAAGACCGGACGGCATCATTTATATCAAGGATATGGAAGCTAAGTTACCTTTCAGTATCCTTACCGTCGATCAGGGTGAGATCATCTTCAAACCAGAAAAAGGAATCACCAAGCCTACCTTAAATATCCAAGGGAAATCAAAACAGGGTGAATACGATCTAAACTTACTCATCCACGGTGACCCGACATCGCCAAAAACAAGCCTCTCATCCTCACCACCACTACCTGAAACAGAAATCATGGCCCTCGTCGCCACAGGCTCTACTACCAGTGGTCTTGCAAGCGGCGAGGCTGCCGCGTTCAAAGCATTCCAAGTCTTTTTACTCAAAGCTAGTCAAAGAGAAAGTGACACAAACAATAGTAGATTCTTCAAAACACTCATTAATGGTTTAGATAAGCTTAATTTACAAATCGGACAAGAGAATGCATATACTGGGAGAAAGTTTAACTCAGCCAATATCGACATTTCTCCCACATGGTATTTCACGACACAGGTAGACGAGCAAAACCAAACCCGTGGCCTCGTCGTCTACCATATCCGCTTTCGCTAATTACTTATTTATTACAACATAAACCGTGATACGAAACATCCTCATATTTACTCAGGCTCTCGTGATATTTACTATCGTAAGTATGCACTCGTATGCTGCGAACCTCGATGTCAGAGGGCTGCCTGATGTAGATAAAAAGAAGTTATTAAAAAAATTGAAACCTCGCCTTGATTACATCAAAGGCCGAGAGCCTTCATCTTGGCGAGCCGATGATGCCGCATTTTTCTTACAAAGACTACTTATCAGATCAGGCCACCCAGAAGCTACAGTAGAGTGGAAGATCCCACAGATTAACCCTGAAATACCAGCTAATACCATTCAGCTAAACGCCGCTGCAGGCCCTAAATATTACTTTGGTAATATTTACTCTAAAGAGCTTCCCATGACTTCAAACGAGGAGCTAAAGCAGTATTTCCTACAACCCCTCGTTGAGACCGAACTCGTCTATATAGACGAATCTCCATATATACAGGATTACCTAGAGCCTGGTGTAAACAACGTAAAAAATCGTTTCAAATCATTAGGCTACTGGAACACGACCGTCAGTATAGAGTCAGAAAAAGTCCGCACCGAACTCAAGCAAATAGACATCCTTCTATCCATCACTCCTGGCAACCTACTCTCCATAGCCCCTCCCACATACTCAGGAGCAAGCGAAGAAAACATCAGAATCTATCACGATAAGATTTCACCCTACATTAACCGTAAAGCCACAACCGAAAACATCTCAAAAATACGGAATATAGTTAATACATTTTACCGTGAAAATGGATACCAACTTGCTAAAATAGAACTTATTACAGAAAAAAAAGATAAGGTAATAGAACTACATTTCAAAATCAACCCCGGCAAACAATACAACGTAAGAAAGATCATAGTCAAAGGACACGATTCAAGTAAACGGCGACGCATTTCTAGATATTTTAAAAGCCAAAAGGGTGAACGATTTAACCAAGACAAAACAAATGAAATCATAGCTAAATTGATTTCCACAGGTGCCTTCAGCAGCGTAACAGCTGACCCCGTCCCTGTAAATGACGGCGAAACGTCAGAACTCGACATCCACCTTCAAGTCAAAGAAGCTGATGCCAAATCATTCAGTAGCTACGCCGGCTTTGGTAACTTCGAAGGATTTATATTTGGCTCAGGCTATATCGATCACAACTACCACGGCAGCCTAAGAAAACTATACCTCGGGGGTGAATTCAGTGGTAGAGGTTTTCTCGGAGAGGTCGGCACCATCGAGCCTAACTTCCTCACAGGCGGCTTAAAACTGGACGCTAAAGTCTTTGGTACACAACGAGATTATGAGGGCTACGACATTAACCAGTTTGGCTTTGAAACTCTTTTTACATGGTCCCCATCCCGCACATACAGCACCAGCTTATTGGCAAATGTAACCTACGCTAACTCAAGTACAACAGCATTAACAGATACCGAACTAGGAGCGGACGACTACCTACACACCTATGCAAGCCTCTCTCACACCATAGACCTTCGAGATAGCTCAATCCTACCCAAACATGGGTTTTACGCCAAGGCACTCATTCAAGGTGGATTCATCACTGGCGACTCTGATAACTCGTATACACTGGCGAGTTTTAACGGGTCGTATCGCTACTTACTAAACCCTAAGTCACGGCTACAAACTCGATTTCAAATTTCAGCTCTAAACCCTGAGTCAGATAACCTACCCATTGACATTCGCCTCTTTGGTGGCGGAGTGCATAGCCAGCGTGCTTATGAAGATCGCGAACTGGGCCCCCAGTCTGCTAGTAGCGACTCTCTAGGAGGAGAAGCATTCTGGGCTGCCAGTGTAGAATATATTTACAACTTTCGTGACCCTATCAAACTATCGACCTTCTTCGATGCTGGACAGATTTATTCTGATGTAAGTGATTTAGATTTCCGTGATGCCAGTTATGCACTTGGTTTAGGTGCCAGAATTGAGCTACCTATAGGACCAGTAAGACTGGAGTATGGATATAACCTTAATAGGAGACCGGGTGAGCCTCAAGGCACTATTCAATTCTCCATCGGCAGCAGCTTTTAACTTCATCTTTATTTCATTGATAAGCCCTCTACTGCTTATTCAAACTTCGACAAACGCCATTATACTATCAAATCTAAATGGACTCTCTATTTCCTGACGAATTACCCGTCCCCAGCGCAGCCCCTAAAGCCCGCCGTGATGCACCTCTAGCAGCACGTATGAGACCACGTGTGCTCAATGAGGTAGCTGGCCAAAAACATATACTTGATGAAGGCTGCCTTCTGAGAAGAGCTATCGAAGCGGACCGCTTTTCTTCTCTCATTTTTTACGGACCTCCAGGCACTGGGAAGACGACACTTGCTACCGTAATAGCAAACAGCACTGACAGTAGGTTCGAAATGCTTAATGGAGTGGAGTCTAATGTAGCCGAAATTCGCGAAAAAATAGAGCAAGCACAGAAGTGGCGACAGCTGCGCGATCAAACAACCATCTTATTTATCGATGAAATTCACCGTTTCAATAAAGCTCAGCAAGATGTCTTATTACCACACATCGAGCGCGGTGCGGTGCGCTTTATCGGTGCCACCACTCATAATCCTTATTTTTACGTTAACTCCCCCCTAGTTTCCCGATCACAAATTTTCCAACTAGAGCCGGTCCCCACTCATGACCTCATCAAGCTCATGCATACTGCTATCCGCGATGAGGAGCGAGGGTTAGGCAAGTCAAACCTCGTCGTTGAAGACAAAGCCCTCGCCCATATAGCAGAGAAAAGCGATGGAGATGCTCGACGTTGCCTGACTGCTCTGGAGCTAGCAGCTCTTACTACAGCGGAAAATGAAGATGGCCAGACGGAGATCACGCTCAGTATCGCCGAGGAGTCTATTCAGCAGAAAGCGATAGTTTATGATGCTCATGGGGATGCTCACCACGACACCGTCTCAGCATTTATCAAATCCATACGCGGTTCGGATCCAGATGCAGCTCTCTACTGGTTAGCCAAGATGCTCTATGCCGGTGAAGACCCCCGCTTTATCGCTAGGCGACTTATCATCTCCGCCAGTGAGGACATCGGGCTAGCTGACTCAAACGCACTACGAGTAGCGATGGATGCTCAGCAAGCATTTGAATTCATAGGTATGCCAGAAGGTCGAATCCCACTAGCACACGCTACAGTCTATCTAGCTACAGCACCTAAGTCGAATAGCGCTTACGCGGCACTAGGTGCCGCCATGCAAGATATCAAAGATGGTAGCACATTAGCAGTACCAGAATACTTACGAACAAATACTCGTAAAAAACTAGCCAAAGCATCCGGCGCTAGTGATGAAGCTCTACAGTATCATTACTCACATGACTACGAGGGAAATTATGTCCCTCAGGCATATCTACCTGAGGGTAAAACCTACTATACCCCTACCGAAAACGGTTTAGAAAAAAGGATCAAAGAGAGACTAGAGCATTGGAGTCAGCAGCATAAAAACAGCTGATTACAATCAGTCACCTTCACCCTAACATCTTCTGAGTAACAGCTAGGCTCTGTGTAGTTACCAGCACATTATGAACACGGTGAAGCTGAATGCCTTGCTGATACGCTAACACCGTTATCGCCGCTGAAGCAGTGTCTCTCTGTTCTGGATCCATTTCTCCAGTCAGCCTCCCAACCACTGATTTACGTGATACACCTAGTAAAAGTGGCCGACTCACAGCTGTCTGAAGCTTTCCTAAACCACGTAGTAGCTCTAGGTTATGCTCATGTAATTTCCCAAAACCAATTCCCGGATCAAAGCAAATAGCTTCAGCATTCATCCCCATAGATGTTAATGTCTCTAAACGCTCAGAAAAGAATGCCTCTACCTCTGGCATCACTCCCCCTTGATCATAACGAGGATTATCCTGCATTGTCTTAGGCGTGCCCTGCATATGCATCACACACACAGCTGCTTGAGCTGCGATACATAACTCAGCCATCCCTTTATCAGCGGTTAATCCTGAAACATCATTTACTATATCAGCACCAGCATTCATGGCAGCTGCTGCCACTTCAGACTTTGTCGTATCTATAGAAATAGAAACATCGGATACAGCACGGAGCTTTTTAATCACACTTTCCGTTCTTAATATTTCCTCAGCTACTGAGACCTTAGCTGCACCAGGCCTAGTAGACTCCCCTCCTATATCAATAATCTGAGCTCCCTGCTCCACCATAAGCAAAGCCGCCTGAACCGCCCTATCTGGATCAACGTAATGACCGCCGTCTGAAAATGAATCAGGGGTGACGTTTAAGATCCCCATTACTATAGGTTCTTTTGATAAATCCAGCCACCTCCTGCATGTTTTCCACCTCATCATTTGAATACTTGAAAAGTTACTTACTGCGGTTACATTCGATTAAATCATTCATGAGAACAACATCAAAACTTTCTTATCTAAGCCGTTTTTCAGCACTAGCATTGGCGATTGTTTATGCATCCATGTCAACGCTCTCTGGACAAGCAAACCAGAACCAGAAAGATGTTCGCATTATACGTAACCAAGACGGTACTCACAGTGAGCTATCTCGTGGTAATGACAAACGAACTCTCTATCGTAGAACCTATGCAGAAAGAAAAAACGGCGCCGGTGACCGTGTTCTCCATATGGCGATGATCTATCGTAAAGATATACAGGGAAGACTGAGAAGCGGTGAAGTCCGTGACGGCGAAGGAAACCTCCTTTACCGAGTAAAATACGGATATCATAAGGACACTGGCCAACTCGTTCAGGAAGACATGTTTGACGCTCGTGTAAAAAGAACCAAAGTCGTCACGGGACCTGACGGGAAGCCTATGGAAAAGGAAGAAGCCGTTCGCCAGCTATTCCATCGATATGACGCGCAAGGACGCGCCGCTAGACCGATCTGTATCTGCCTACCTGCTGGCAAGATGGCTGAAGAATTATTCGGCAAAGGCAACAGTACCCATATTGAGGACCCTTGGCAGAATTAAGTAGAACACTTCTACTTATCTTTTAAATAATCGGGAAATTCGCTTTGTAGGATTTCCATGTAATGTCCAGCTTCCTTAGCATCACCTTTTTTCTTAAGCGCTAAGTATGATTTATACAGCGCTTTAGGACGAAGATCTTGATCGTCGACAAAAAACTGCACGACCACGACATAAAATGAGGCTGCGGCGGAATACTCTTTATTTGTATAAGCTATATCCCCTAACACCATTTTAAGCTCTGCATTAAGTTTACCCTTAGGGCGAAGGGCTAATGCCTCTTCAGCAGAAGCTTTCGCATCAGCTAACCGTCTCAAACCTAAATATGCTACTGAGCGATTATACAGAGCTTCAGCTTTCCAGAATGGCTGCTCTACTACATCTAAAAAGTTTTTAATCGGCTCAAGCGCTTCTTCGTATTTACCGATTTCCACACGAGTATCCCCAAGCATCTTCCAATAAGCCTTCGAAGTCTGGCGTGGCTCTATCGGCGTTGTCCCTAGTGTAAGGTAACGCTCACTATCCTTCACCTCATCAGCATTATAGCACTGCAGACCAAGCCAGCAATAGATAGATGCAGGGATTTTTTCCCCCTTTCCTAAATCTGTAATACGATCAATAGCCGCCTTCAATGCTTCTTTTTCCTTAAGTGAGTGCGCGCAGAACACAATGAGCATACCGGCATTAAACGAATATTTAGCTTCCTCAAGCTCAACCGATTTCCTAAGTGCTGGCATAGCTGCTTCATATTGCTTTAACTGATATTTACCCCACCCGATCCAGTAATGAGCATTTGCAATGGTGCTCTTTTTCATCGCCGGAAAACGCTCTACTAAAGCTTCATACCGCTTAACCATTCCTGCGTAATCTTCGTCCTCTTTTTTGATCTTGGCACTATTTTGAAATGCTAGAGCAGCCAACTTATCCTCAGGATATTTATTAATTAACAAATCAAAGTCCTTCAGCGCAGAGGCCCTATCTCCCAAAGCAAGATAAGAAGCCCCTCTACGGGCAATCACTGACGGAGAACGTATGTCATCTGCATAAGTATTAAGAAATCTTGTATACCCCCTAACAGCGCCGTTATGATCACCTGACTCGGATAAGCACCAGCCACGTTTATAGAGTAAATTCGCATGATTTTCCTTCCCCACTAAGTTTGAGTTAATTTGATTATAAGCAACAGAAGCTTCACGAAACTTTTCTTGGTCAAATAAAGTCTCAGCTTTCATCAAAAAGGCTTTATGAATGCGCTCATGATCAGAGTTACCCGACTTGTATACCTCTAGAAAACCATCTACCTGCACTGGTATGTTAGTCCCCTCAATATTATAGAAACACAGTAAACGATAATATGCTGCTTCAAAAGCCTCTGGAGAGAGTGGCTTTTGAGATTCTGCACGAGCAAAATAACGGATCGCATCATGATACCTCTTTAGCTGGTATGCACTTCTACCGGCCATAGAATATTTCACGAGCTCAAGCTCCTTTTCCGCAGGGTAGTCTCCCTGCTTAATAATATGTAAAACTCCCTGGTAGTCTTTCTTCTTATACAACGACTGCATGAGAGCAGCTTGCGCATTTGGCTTAAATTGATCCTGCTTTGAAGCAAGAACGGTTTTAAAACATCTCGATGACTTTTCGGCGTCGCCTTGATCCAAGACGATAAAACCAACATTTAATGTCGCCTCTATACGCATTTTTTCACTGACACCAGGCAGCATTAGTTTTTCAAAATGCTCTAAAGCATTAACCTTATCCCCCTTTTTAAGGTAGAGATGACCTAAAATCAATCTAGCACTCTGCTTATAGTTCTTAGCAACACCTTCAGCATCTACGATCTTACTGAAAGCTCTGATTGAGGCATTCGTGTCACCAGCTAAACGATAACATGATGCTTGCTGATAACGACCCCGAAAACGCTCTTCATCTGTATCTGAAAACTCAGCGACTTTACCAAAGTGCACGGCAGCTGTTCCGTATTTCTTCTGTGCAACCGCATCATAACCTAATCGATTCGATGAAAGAGCCACATAACGACCTTTTCCATATTTTTTAACAACGCCTGAAAGAACACGTTTCGCATCATTAATAGAACCCGAGTGGTAATAACACTCACCTAGATAATAACTCGCTGCAGCTGTATTCTCGTGCTTAGGGAATCGATCAACATAGCTCTTTAAGCGAGGTATAACCCTCCAGTATGCCTCTCTTCTACTATTAAAATCCTGTAAGCTATTCGCATGACGATACAGCTGCTTACAGTGATCAAACTGATCCTGCCCCGGATCAGAAACTAATGCTGCCTCCTGTGCAAAAAGTAAATGCATAGAAATAACTAAGGTTGAGAGGAAATAGAAAAGACGCATATTTAGTCAGAAAAGGGTTATTAATTCAGCCATTCGGTGAACTTTGTGAGCTATTCATGCCTATTTTTCAGGGAAATGACCAGTATTACTTTTTCTGCACCTGCGTTGCAAATGAGATATGAGGGATTCCCGCTTTTTGGCAAATATCCACAACCTCCACTATTTCTTGGAAATCAACAGCAGCATCCCCCCTTACACGTATAGCCTGATTACTATGAATAGCAGCAATACGTGACAGCTTATTAAAAAGCTGATCCTTATCCAGCTCCAGTGTATCTACAATAATCCCGCCATCTTCCCTGACGTTAATAATAATCTCCCCTGCAGTCTGAGTGGCATCAGCCCCCTCTTCGGCCACAGGAACAGAGACATTCAGCTCTTTTTCACTTTGAGAGAACTGCATCGTCGCTATAAAAAAAATTAATAGCAAAAATACAACATCTATCATTGGAGCCAAAGGAAATGCTACCGCGTCAGGCTCTTTGGTTTGAAATTTCATCTAAACTTGAGGATCACCTTTTACAGGCATTGCTGGCGTTGGTGGAACTGCTGGAGGCTCAGAACCACCTGCTTGATGTCCACCATCATACACTGGCTGCTGCTGTTGTTCAGCATACACTGGCTGAGGAGCAACTCCTCCACCTTTATTAAACTGTGAAGCCAACATCGCCATGATGTGAGTAGCTGCTGCTTCTAGCTCGGAAATATATTTCTGAACTCGCCCTCTAAATATAGAATAAAAAACAACCGCCGTAATACCCACAACTAAACCACTCGCAGTCGTGACTAGTGCCTGATAAACGCCTTCTGCTAATTTATTAGCATGCACCCCCTCATAGCTACCGCTCGCTATCTGCATGAAAGCTCGGATCATACCGATCACAGTTCCTAATAGTCCAGCCATTGGCGCGATAGTCCCCACATCATTGAGATAACTAATGCGGTGAGTTAATATAGAAGCCTGTCTGGAGCCCTCAGCCTGAGCAACCTCACGGACATCATTAAAAGTCGTATTACTATTGCGCGTCATGAAGTCCAATGTCTTCTCCGTAATCCGCGCCACACTCTGGTTCTGCCTCTGACAGTGTGCCACAAGCCCTAAATAGTCGCGTTTACGAATCAAGGCCTCAGCAGCACTCATAAACTTATCACTAACCACAGCGTTTTGCCTTATTGTAAAAAAATAGAACAGAATAAGAACAACCGCCACCACAGACAAAAAGACAAGTGGATACATCATAAACCCACCCAATTTTAAAATTTCAAGTATGTCTTTATCCTGTGCTCCACCAGCCACATTGCCGTCCGCAGCAAACAGAGGTGCAGTTAAAAATAAGGAAGCTATAACGAAAATTTGATTTAATCTCATATAGTATATGCTGTAGTGTAACTACTTTTGACTAACGTGCAAGTATACGTAAAACGATTATCACAGATGATACCAAAAGCTTCATTAACGAATAAACCATATGCAGTCATACATTAGCCCAAAACCACAGTTTCTCAGGTAACCACGGCTCTAGACTTTTTTGCTTTTCAATACTTGATTTTTAACTCCAGCAACCAAAGCTCACCCCAAGCACCACCTCCTATGAGTTCCCCCGATGCCAAGCTGAAACTTCAAGAAACACCACATAAACCCGGTGTCTACCTCATGAAAGACCGGTTAGGTGGTATCATCTACGTCGGAAAAGCTAGAGACCTCCGTAAACGTGTAGGCAGCTACTTCATGCCATCTAGAAAGATGAAAGCTGACAGGAAAACACGCGCACTCATCGATAGTATTTTTAGCTTCGACTTTCAAATCGTTAGAAATGAACAAGAAGCTCTCATTCTAGAGAGCAAACTTATCAAAGAGTATCGGCCACGCTATAACGTCAGCCTACGTGACGATAAGCGCTTCTACATGGTTAAGGTAGACCTTAACTCTCCACTACCTCGCTTTAGCCTCACCCGTCTGAAAAAAAACGATGACAGCCGCTACTTCGGCCCCTTTGTTCACTCATCAGCACTCAAAGCAACCGTCGAATGGATCAACAAAGAGTTCTGCTTAAGAACCTGTAAATCTAAGACACCCACAGAAAAGGATTACAAGCACTGTCACGCAGATATCATACGTAAATGCAGTGCCCCATGTATCGGAAAAATATCAGAGGCTGACTATCGTAAAAAAATCGACGAAGCCACCGCCCTCCTATCTAACAAAGGTAAAAAGAGTCGCTTAGATGGACTACGCGCTGAGATGACTACAGCCTCAGAAAAACTCCAGTTTGAAAAAGCCGCAAAACTAAGAGACATCATTGCAAACTTAGAAATCACACTTAACCCTACACGTAGCTTCACAAGAGGCCGAGGAGGAATCAAAAGCACGATCCAACCAACAGAAGACCTAATACAGCTACAAGAAGCACTTCAACTTCCCGATAAACTCAATATCATGGAATGCTTTGATATCTCTAATGTTTCTAATAACCACATCGTAGCATCCATGGTTCGCTTCACCAATGGAGTTCCAGATAACCAAGGTTACCGTAGATACCGAATCAAAACAGTCAAAGGACAGGATGACTACGCCAGTATGGCAGAGGTCGTAAAAAGACGCTATTCACGTATTCTTACTGAAAACAACCTTAGTGAAGCCTCCGAAACACAAGAAACTCCCCTAGAAGCCCTCAGAAGACTAGCTCTCGAAGGAAAATCACCCATCCACCTTCCTGATCTCGTCATCGTAGACGGAGGTAAAGGACAGCTCAGCATGGCTGTGAAAGAGCTCAATAGACTCGGGCTACACGACCTACCAGTCATCGGCCTAGCTAAACAACACGAAGAGATTTTCCGCCCAAACGAAAGCCAACCCATCCTCCTACCCCACGATACAGGCGCTCTAAAAATGCTCCAGAGAATACGTGATGAGGCACACCGCTTTGCTAATAACTATAATGAACTACTACTCCGGCGACGTGTCACTGAAAGCATACTAGACGACTGCCCCGGCATGTCCACTAAGCGTAAAGAAGCCCTCCTCCGCCGATTCGGATCTATCAAAAAAATCCGCAAAGCCACCACTAAAGAACTAGAATCAGTCCCCGGCATTGGCAACAAAACAGCTATCCAAATGTTCGATTTTCTAAATAGAAAATAACTCACGCTAGAACAGCCACCTCTACTACCTCAAATTTGCATGTAATATTATTGAAAACTGAAGCTTTCATCCTTGACGAGTTGGTAAAACCACCCTAGCTTCCGCGCTCTAGAGACTTTGGACAACTTAGTTATCTAAAAATCCAAATCAGCTAATCCCTGCAACGGCTCCAAACGAGCCATCCCAATACAAGTTTTATTAATATTATGAGAGGTGTAGAAATCCAAAAAGGTGAGCCAGTAGACCGTGCTCTCAAACGTTTGAAAACAATGCTCGACAGCGAAGGTATTCTTGAAGAAATGCGCCGCCGCCGTTCATTCGAAACAGTAACACAGCGTAGACAACGCAAAGACCGCACAGCACCGAAGCGTCATGCTATCCGCTGGCGTTTTCAGCGCACGAAGCCAGACGCTGATAAAGCATCTGCTTAACGCTAAACTGTTTATTTACTCCAAAAGGCACTCTATCTAGAGTGTCTTTTTTGTGCCCAGACCACAGCTCTACCTCTACTTATACTCGATGCATAAAAAACATTCATATTTGCATCACTTTTATATTGTCAATTTCATCATACGACACTAAACAACTGCCGCACCTTCTGGTGAAGGCTCCATAGCTCAGTTGGTAGAGCAGCGGATTGAAAATCCGCGTGTCCTTGGTTCGAATCCGAGTGGAGCCACCATTTAACCCCTTATCATATAAGGGGTTTTTTTATGTCTGGGTGTTTTACCTATAATTAAAAAATACCGCTTAAATGCAGGTAGAAACGGTATTTTTTCGGTATTAGGTTTTCACTCATTTTGATGATTTATCCATGAGGCTTCTTTTCAGCCCGTCTATACGACTCTAGCTTGGCTCTCCAAGCCCTCTTATGACGACAGGAATATTAATTTTTGTGACGTCCGATTACTTGAAAGAGGCACAGAATAAATTAGACAGGTGGAGGTAGGACTATAATACAGTTCGCCCACACAGTAATTTACGGTCATTGCCACCCGCAAAATTGGCAAATATGGCTAAGAGAGAAATAAATAAAGCTGAGAAATTAGAGCGCTAACTGTCC
>CAYNLE010000007.1:27139-56640 GCA_964397975.1 uncultured Verrucomicrobiales bacterium
TTGATCTACCTCCTTCCCTCTCCGCTACTCTTTATAAAACAAAGAGTTAAGGCTATTATACGCAAGTGTATTACAACACGTCTGACTAGACTCAAAACTAGCCGTAAACGGGCAATTAATTGCCCCTGAGCCATCAGCACGACATTTTTTTACAAATATCATAATTAGCTGATTGAAAAAAAAAAAAAATCTGTAATATCCAGTCACCTATGTCCAATAGCTTCGGTCAACTGTTTCGCATTACTACATGGGGTGAATCCCATGGTGGAGGTGTCGGTGTCGTTATCGACGGGTGCCCACCACGTATCCCCTTATCAGAGTCAGATATACAGCACGATCTAGATCGCCGTCGCCCTGGACAAAGTGACATCGTTACGCCTCGTAAAGAAAACGATACCTGTGAAATTTTATCCGGAGTATTCGAAGGGCGCACTCTAGGCTCTCCGATTGCTATTCTTGTCCGCAATAAAGATCAGCGCCCTTCTTCATATAATGAAATGAAGGATAAATACAGACCGTCACACGCTGACTACACATATGACTCTAAATACGGCACTCGTGCGTGGCACGGTGGTGGCAGAGCTTCGGCTCGTGAGACAATAGGCCGTGTCGCCGCAGCTGCAGTTGCTAAAAAAGTCTTACAAAAACTCTACCCAGATCTTGAAATTCTTGCTTGGGTAAAATCGATCAAACACATCGAAGCAGAAGTAGACGCTCACACAGTTACTTCTGAAACTATTGAGTCAAACATTGTTCGCACAGGTGACCCTGCATCTGTCGAGCCAATGATCGAACTGATCAAACAAACACGCTCAGAGGGTAACTCCGTAGGAGGTGTTGTGGAGTGTGTTGTTCGTGGTGTTCCAGCTGGGATAGGCAACCCTATCTTTGCTAAACTAGAAGCCATACTAGCACAGGCTATGATGAGTATCCCTGCTACTAAGGGCTTCGAAATAGGCTCGGGCTTTGGTGGCACAGCATTAACTGGCGCAGAGCATAATGACACTTTCTACAACGACGGTGAAACTATTAGAACAAGCACCAACCACTCTGGCGGTATACAAGGAGGTATAACCAACGGTGAAAATATTAGCTTCCGAACTGCCTTCAAACCAACAGCAACAATAATGAAAGAGCAAAAAACAGTCACCAAAGAAGGTGAAAATACTGAGCTCAAAGGACGAGGAAGGCACGATGCCTGTGTACTACCTCGTGCAGTCCCCATTGTAGAAGCTATGACTGCTTTAGTTTTACTAGATCACGTATTACTACAAACAGCACAATGCGGCCCACAGTGGGATTAAGGCCAACACAGCCTTACCAAATTTATTATATAGAACAAAACCATGAACCTACCAGGTTTAGAAGCATCCCTCGTTATAGGTGCTGTAATAGCAGCATTTGCAATTTATAGTTTTTTAAAAGGACTCACTCGCATCATCGCGCTTGTAATATCACTCGCTGCTGCTGGGGTGGTTTCGTGGATGGTATGTGGCTATGTCCAAGAGTTTTTTGGGGCAGATTCATATGCACCTCTTGTTCTATCTATATTAGTAGGCTTATTCTTTGTTTATGCTCTACTGAGAATTATAAAGCACCTCCTTAACCCATTTAAGAAAAACAAATCAGATGGTAAAAAAGCTTTAAATATCTTTTCAATAATCATTAGCGTCGCTATTGGATCATCCACTCTCTGGTTGGGCGGTGTAGCTATTCGTTATGCTGGCTCTATTTCTGAACTTAATGATTTACACCGAAATGTCTCTAACTCTAGCTCTAAAAAGCGAGACCTTATTGCCATCCGGTTTAAAGATATTTTTGAGGCGACAAGTATTGGAAAATGGCACAGCGACAATGATTCACTCAACTCATCTGCTGATCTTGCTTTAGCGAAGGTCTTGATCCTCTATCATAATGATAAGGCTAAAGAAGTCATGCTCCAAGATGAGCAAATGAACCCTATTTTAAATAACCGCCTCTTCCTCGAAGTAGCATTTTTAGATGACATTACGCGATCGATACAAAGAGGAGCTATGGTAAGCCTCTATAACAATGACGATCTAGAAAAAGCCACAGCTGACCCAATATATAACGAGGCGCTATTAGAGATCGACTTCGGAGATAAGGAATAGCTTCTATAGCTAAAAAACAGGTAATCCAGCTATCTGCGGCTAGTCAACAAACCGCGTAGTATCGCCATCGGTAACACTGAGATACCAGCTGCTAATAACGCTATTTTCCAGCCAGGAAATACCCTTGCACGGCGTTCATGTAAGGCCTTAATAGAATCTGAAACTACCTGCTCAGGACTGGTATAAAAACCTTCACGTGAAGGAAGCTTATCTGAGTATTCCTCACGCATAGCTACTTGGCCAAAACCTGTATGAACAGGGCCAGGACACACTGCTAGCACAGGAATATTAAACTCCTTAAGCTCAAGCCTTAAAGCTTCAGAGAAGTTAGTTACGTATGCTTTCGATGCTGCATACACTGCAAAATCAGGAATAGGTAACGTGCTAGCTAACGAGCTAACATTAATAATAGCGCCACCTTTCATACCCTCAGCAAAGCGGGTCAGCATACCTGGAAGAAAACCATGACACAGATGAGTTAACGCAGTCATATTAAGCCTCATCATACTATCGAGCTTACTCCAGTCAGCACTGGTAAAACTGCCATAGTCCCCCATCCCAGCATTATTCACTAGTAAATCAGGCTGAAGCTGTAACTGCTCAATCGCTTTAAACAGGCCTAAACGGCTCTCTTCTTTTGTAAGATCTGCTGTTAAACAGATAACTTCTTTATCAGAATAAAGTTCCTTAAGCTCTGCCTGAAGCTCCGCGAGCAAGTCGCCTCTACGTGCGACTAATATCAATGATTTACAGAAGGGAGCAAGCTGGCGCACATACTCGGACCCTAACCCAGATGACGCACCAGTAATAACGGCACAATGATAGACCGAGTCTATGACTGGCGCTACTTGAGCTTGCTCTCTAATATTATTCACTTTTTAAAATCAACTAAGCTTGCTGCTCTTGCGCAGCCTTTTGGTCAACTTGAACAACGCGGATTGGTAATCGCTGAATAAGCTCATCGTCGATACTGATGTCGAGGAAGTAGATACCAGCTTCGTTAAACTTAAGCCCTTGGAAGTTAAGAATAAGGTTTCTGTGAACAAACGGTACATCATCAGGAAGATCTACAGGCATATCAGCATTGATAGGCATTTTCTCATCGAGAGACTTACCGTCACCATCGATAATGTTTACACTGAATTTATGCTGACCGTTATCTTCTGGCGTAATGCAGAGACGAAGAGCTAAGCAGCATTGAGGCTGCACGATAGGTAAAGCTGGAGCTGCCAGCACGTCGATTGTTCCGTTAAGAACCATTTTACCGTTATAGTCAGCGGCAAAGTCACAGAGGGTTGCAATTTGAATATCCATAATGAATTACCTTATTTATTTAAGGTTGAATGGGTTTGCACAAAAAAAGTAATTTAGTCCAATGTATAAATAAGTTTCTAAGCCATTAAGTATCGAGAATAATCTTTACGTTTGACGTTCCTACCGATGCACATACCTTATAAACATAACGTCACATTATGCTACGTAGATCGACAGCCCTCAGCTTCATGCTAGTAATGACATTGCTCATTACCCTTAAGCATCCTGTACTCGGCTATTGTTTGTGTATTGGGGAATACGTTAGTATGGACTGTGCTTGTGAAGTTGAAATCAAGCCTGTCTGCACAAACTGTGACAGCCCAAGCTGTAATACAGAAACACCATCCCCCTGTGACGACTGCTTCAGCGGACTAAATATTGATGTAGGAGACTTCGTGTGGGCAAATATTACCCCTCCTACATACCGTCTTAATGAGAGTATCAAGAATTCTTCAGTTATTCCGTTAGCTAGTTTCAACAGTATTAAAGTTAACAACTTATACATATTAGACCGACCTCCATCTATAGCTCTCAGAAGCTCTATAACTGTGCCTATTTATCTAAGGCATATGGCTTTACTTTTGTAACATCGTGATAAGAAAACTTCTGTTTTCATATTAAACTTACGTCTTCTACTCTTATTTTGAGAAGACTCTCCTCACACCTATATCGTGAGGTTCCCTATTTTACACCATCACCGTGTAGAGAGTTATCACCCTTATTTAACATACGAAATCTATGTCACTCGACTTGTTGACAACACATTCAGCTGAATCAAACTCTAGCTCAGAACATGTAATAGCTTCTAAAAGAAGATCTCTAGCTTGGTTACTACCTCTCGGTTTAGCTGTTGGCTTTATCCTTATTATTTTACTTCTGTTCGGAAAAAAGCTCATCCCCGCCACGGATGTTCAAACTGCCCCTGTCATCACTCTACGCTTAGGTAATGATAAACTCAGTGATGTTACTACAGAGCCGGACCAAGCTAAAGAAGTGGGTAAGGTCAATAGCATAGAAAAAGGCAAAATGATTTTTCAGGCATCTGGATGGATCGAACCTGACCCTTACATAACCTTTGTCCCTACACTCATCAATGGCGTTATAAACACCGTTCACGTTTTAGAAGGACAGGAAGTTAAGAAAGGTGATCTTCTAGCGACCTTTATAGATGATGATATGAAGATCAATTTAGCCGAAGCAAAACAGCGTATTTTTAGTTTAGAAGCCCGCATCGAAGCTCACTGTAAAGGGATTCTTATCACTGAAGCAGAACTGAAATCTGCGCAACAGATGATCATCTCCCAGAAAAGCACACTCGATACCGCCACTGACCTGCAAAACAGACTCCACCGCCTCGCTGTAGGTGATGTCTCTGAACAACAAATCGTACAAGCAGAACTGGATACAAAACAACAAGCAGCTCTTCTCGAAGAAGCAAAAACGAATATCCCTCGCCTAGAAGCCCGTATCGAACAAATCAACTTTGAACGAACAGCGATGGAGTCTAATGTGAACGAGCTGAAAACGGCACGCGATCGTGCCCAGCTCGCCATGGATAGAACTCGTATCACAGCACCCATGGATGGAAAAATACTCCACCTTCACGCTGCCCCCGGAAAAAGGCGCATGCTCAATATGGACATACCTAAGTCATCAGTCATCGTTGAAATGTATGATCCAGAAAAACTACAAGCACGTATAGATGTCCCCTTATCTGAAGCAGCCGGTTTAACGATCGGTCAGTTTGTCGAACTATCTTCTGACATCCTGCCAGACCTAACACTTACAGGGAAGGTTACACGGATCAACGGTGAAGCAGACCTTCAGAGAAATACACTTCAGGCAAAGGTTTCCATTGAAAACCCTGACCCAAGATTAAGACCTGAAATGCTACTTCGAGCTAAATTCTTCAGCACAGATTCTACAGCGAGCCCTTCCGCTAGAAGCACCACATCTGCTAACTCTAGACTATCCATCTTTGTCCCAGCCGAAGCTGTGATCAATGGGGAAAGCGTCTGGGTAGTTACTGATAACCAAACGTCCAAGTTCAGAAACATCACCATTACTGATGAAAAACGAGAGGGTCACTACAGAGTTCTCGACGGTGTACTCTCAGGAGAAGAAGTTATTCTGCCTCCACACACAGGTTTAAAAGACGGAACTAGGCTCAACATCACCAACTAAGTATTATGTCCGCATTTATATCCATCTCATCTGTTAGTAAATCTTACACAAAAGGTAAATCTACGATCACGCCTCTGGACAAGCTCTCTTTAGAAGTCCCTCGTGCTGAGTTCCTCGCACTCATGGGACCGTCAGGTTCTGGAAAAACGACGCTACTCAACCTCATCGCAGGTATTGACTCCCCTACTTCAGGGCAGCTGATTATTGACCAACATGATATCGCCAACCTTTCACGCTCAGCTCTCACAAAGTGGAGAGCTAGCCATGTAGGCTACATTTTCCAGCTCTACCACCTCATCCCCATTCTATCAGCTTATGAAAATGTAGAGCTCCCCCTTTTACTAACCAAGCTATCGAAATCTGAGCGTAAAACTAAAATCAATGCCGCTCTTGAGCTCGTAGGACTATCAGACCGAGCACACCACCGCCCCTCTGAACTCTCAGGTGGACAAGAACAACGTGTCGCCATCGCCCGAGCCATCGTCCATGATCCAGGATTACTAGTAGCGGACGAACCTACAGGCGACCTCGATCGTGAATCGGCTGACTCTATTCTTAAACTCCTTAACCAACTAGCCAGCGACCACGGAAAAACAATTGTCATGGTTACTCATGACCCAAAGGCTGCTCAAGCTGCCCACCGCACACTTCATCTAGAAAAAGGCCAGTTACAAACAACTACATAATCAAGCTCAACCACATACCATTAACAAATTGTGAAACTCATAAGTTTAGCATTTAAAAACTTATATAGAAATAAGCTACGCTCTATCCTGACTATTCTAGGGGTAGCCGCTGGCATGTTTCTTTACGCTTCTGTGGAAACCATGCAGGAAGCTTTAGCTACGGCTACGAATGTTAGTGCAGACGACACAACCCTCGTCGTTTACCGAGAAAATCGTTTCTGCCCGATGACATCTCGCTTACCAGAGCATTACCTCCCTACCATTCAGAGAATAGAAGGCGTTAAAGAAGTCATACCTATCCAGATCAGCGTAAATAACTGTGGGGCTTCTCTGGACGTTATTACCTTCCGCGGTATCCCACCTGAGTCTCTAAGAGAGTATAATCCGAAGTTAGAAGTAATAGACGGTTCATATGAAGATTTTACGAAACGAAGCGATGCCGCACTCGTAGGCAGCCACTTTGCTAAACGCCGAGGCTTAAAACCTGGAGACCAGTTCGAGGCTGTAGGAGTTAATGTAAAAGTGGCAGGTATCATATCATCTAATGAACCGCAGGATAATAACGTCGCCTACGTTCACCTACCATTTCTTCAGCAAGCCTCTAAAATAGGGCTCGGTGTCGTTACCCAGTTTAATGTAAAAGTTACAAGCTCTTCCCTGCTAGACCAGGTCGCTAAAGAAATCGACGACACATTCAGCTCAGACCAGCAGCCCACTAACACCCGCCCTGAAAAGGCCTTTTTTGCCGAAACTGCAAAACAAATGATCGAGCTTATCAGCTTCACCCGCTGGCTAGGTCTCGGAGCTGTATTTGCAGTGCTCGGGCTAGTAGCTAATGCTGTGTTGCTCATTGTTCGTGGCCGAGTGAAGGAAACCGCTATTTTACAAACCCTCGGCTTCTCCAGAAAAAAAATTGCCTTCATCGTAGTAGCTGAAGGCATCTTACTAGGAGCCATTGGTGGTTTATTAGGAGTTGCATCTGCCTTTTTGTTTTTTGACCTTAAGTCATTCACTATCGGTAATGAAGGTCTCACTCTAGCCATCTCACCCACACTCTATATTTTCATAAGCGGTATGGTAGTAGCCCTCTTACTGGGACTGTTAGCTTCCATTTATCCAGCTTGGAAAGCGTCTTCCCGCCCACTTATTGACTCCCTGAACGCGGCATAACCACCACCCACTTTTTTCATCCTTATGCTTCCCTTCACTTACGCCCTAAGAAACCTCTTCCGAGATCCATCAAGACTGCTTCAGACAGTAGGAGGCTCTGCATTGGTAGTATTATTATTCATCACAGCAGTTGCTCTGAATCAAGGCATGGACACCGTTTTAACCGCTTCTGGGTCTGATAAAAATGTTATCATTGTCGGAAAAGGCTCTGAAGAATCTGTCGAGAGGTCAGAAGTTCACCTAGAAAGTGAAGCTATTGTCGCTACTGGCGTCATCGGCCTCAGCGAACATTTAGGAACTGCTGCTGTGTCCGGAGAAATAGTCTATCAAGCACCTATCCGCACATCGTCAGGACATACCGATCAAGCTCTCCTCAGAGGTGTTTTAGAAAAGTCCTTACTTGTTCACGACACTGTGAGACTCTTAGAGGGTCACTTCCCTGGGCCTGGTGAAGTGATGGTAGGAAAGCTGGCTCACAGAAACCTAGGTGTAGAAACCAGTGAAATGAACATCGGCGGCTCACTCTATTTTGAAAACACCGAGCTACGAATATCAGGAATATTCTCCGCCCCCGGCACTGTTTTAGAATCAGAAATCTGGTTTGACCGGAACGACCTCGCCTCCCTAACACAGCGAGACACGCTTTCTCTCATAACCGTAAGGTTAGATGACAGAGCAGAACCTACTGATGTAAATTTATTCACCCGACAACGCAATGATCTTGAGCTCTCAGCTATTCCTGAAAATGAATATTATGGTAAACTCAGTATATTTTATCGCCCTATTCAGATCATGACCTGGGTCACCGCAGCTCTCGTATCTGCTGGAGCTCTATTTGGTGGACTTAATACCCTCTACGCTGCTTTTGCATCGCGTATCAGAGAGATGGCAACACTTCAGTCTATCGGCTACACTCGTTTCGCCCTCGTCATCTCCCTCATTCAGGAGTCACTACTTGCTACACTTACTGGCACCTTAGTTGCATTTTTAGCAGCCTACTTTCTCATTGATGGACTTACTGTGCCCTTTTCCGTAGGGACCTTCGCCCTAACACTCACCCCCAGCGTCATACTAACAGGTTTAACCATAGGCATACTACTCGGCACTATCGGCACCATTCCTCCAGCCATCCGTTGCCTCCTACCATCATTACCAAAAGCTCTAAGATCATCTTAAAATATCATGAAAAAAACAATTACACTACTCAGCGCAGTCACATCTATCGCTCTGATATCCTGCGATAAACCAGCTGAAAGCAATAACGATGCTGCTACTCAATCTGCAGTAAATGTAGACTTGCTAAGCTCCATCATCACAGACCAAGCACCAGAAAATGCTCTGTCCATCACTGAAGTCAGGAAAACCATAGAAATAGGTAAAGAGATCACACTCACAGGTAAAGTCATGGGAGATCTAAACCCATTCGTAGAAGGCCGCGCTATGGTCTTACTAGGAGACCCTAACATCATTACCAGCTGTGACCTACGCTCAGGTGATCACTGTAAAACGCCATGGGATGTTTGCTGTGACGAACCTGAGGTCGTTAAAGCCTCAATCGCTACTATTCAAATACTAGACCAAGACGGCCGATCGCTTAAACAAGGGCTTAAAGGAGTCAGCGGTATCAAGGAGCTCTCCAACCTCATCGTAACAGGCAGTATCGCTAAAGGATCTAACGACAATAACCTATTAGTAAATGCTACTAACATTTACGTTCAAAAAGCGGAATAAACCCCGCTCTGGTCACCTATCTCGGACGGCGGTTACCACGAAAGCGACGATTCCCAGTTGTTTTCTTGGCAGCCGTTTTCTGCTCATTAGAAGACTTCCCTGACTTACCAGATTGACCTTTAGAGTTCTTTTTGGAGCCTTGGTTTCTTGGCTTTCTAGGTCCTCGCGCCTGAGCTGCAGCCTTTCTTCTCTCATCACGAGCCTTCTGCACTTCATTTGCTGTAGGCATTCTTGCAGGCCACTCATTAGGCTCGAAGCCTTCGACATCATCTAATTGGATTTTCTGCTTAATTAGCTTTTCGATATCCTTAAAGAATGCCCGCTCATCATTACTCACTAATGAAATAGCCTCGCCCTCCTGCCCTGCTCTACCTGTTCTTCCAATACGGTGAACATAATCTTCAGACACATTTGGAAGTTCATAATTAAGCACATATGGGAGTTGAGAAATATCAACTCCTCTAGCAGCAATGTCAGTAGCTACTAACACTCTGATTCGTTTATTTTTAAAATCATCAAGTGCTCTCACTCTAGCATTCTGAGTTTTTCCACCATGAATAGCCGCAGCTTTGATAACAGAAGCTTTCAGATGCTTAGTAAGACGGTCTGCACCATGTTTTGTCCTAGTAAAGATTAGAACCTGCTCCCAGTTACCAGCAGTCATAAGCTTGACCGTTAAATTAGCCTTACAGCTAGCATCACAGCGGTAAGCCCTCTGCTTCACCGTTTGAGCTGCAGCATTTTGACTAGCCACCTCTACCGTCTTTGGGTTCACCAAAAACTCTTTGGTAAGCACTCGGATCTCTTTTGAAAACGTAGCTGAAAATAGTAAGTTCTGACGCTTCTTAGGTATTAATTTAACCACCTTACGCATCTCATTTACAAACCCCATATCTAGCATGCGGTCAGCTTCATCTAAAACGAGAACCTCTACCTGCGACAGATCACATTTACCCTGATTACATAGATCTAACAAACGACCCGGTGTAGCGATCAAAATATCAACTCCAGCTCTCAACGTAGCGATCTGAGGATTAATTTTCACACCACCAAATACGACAGCCTGTTTGAGATTTAGGTTCTTACCATATAGCTCAATATTATCTCGAATCTGTGCCGCTAGCTCACGAGTAGGTGTAAGAATAAGCGCCCTAATAAATCTTTTACCACCTGAACCGTCATGCTCAGAAAGTCGATGCATGATGGGTAAAGTGAACCCCGCAGTTTTACCTGTTCCTGTCTGAGCCGCAGCCAAAACATCATTACCAGCTAAAACAATAGGAATCGCTTTTTGCTGGATAGGAGTCGGTTTATCATAGCCTTTATCAGCCAAAGCTCTTACAATCGGATCCGCTAAACCTAAGTTTTCAAATGTATTAGACATATTATTGTGACAAGCCTTTACAGGTTTTCGCCCCATAAGATAGTTTTTTGTTCAATTATTATCTCCACACAAAAAACCGCCTTTTTTTAGGCTAGCTTAACAGCTGATACATCGAATGCTTCTGGATCGTAGTCATCATCCATCCACTCGGCGAAGCCACCTAGGCACTCGCGATAGTTAAAAGAGCCACCACAGTCTTCTGGTGGGCAGGCTCGCTCTCCTTCTAAAAGCTTTAATTCACCTGTATCTAGCTTTTTCTCAATCACCAGCTCATGAGTCCAGTCATCAAAAAAGTCGTAACGATAGAGCAGACGGATAGGCACTTTCTTACGCCCTACGAAGCTAGCTAATGTCACATCGCTCTCGTCTTCAAAGGCGTCATTAGGCGCTACTTGCTCTTTCGTGTCAGATATCACATTGGTTAGACTTCGCCCTTTACCATATCTGAATTGGTGAGCTTGTTCATCGTTCCAGCCCATTGCTTTCTGAATGACCTGATGGAATTCCGCAAAAGTGGCCTCTGCAGGTATTGTAAAACGTCTCCATATCTCAGGCTCTATATCGTAGAGAAAAACTTTAATGCAAAAAGAGCTCATGAGCGGAGGTTAAAAACAAATTTCATAAAATGACACGGTTTTTTCTCATTAATTTGGAATAGAATGAGTATTTAACTACGTCTATACCCTTGTGACTTGCAAATTAGTCCATTTGAACGCACAGTTCACCACAAACTACTACTGAAACAGTAGTCCCCCACATATATTACTTTTGTCATGAAAAAACGCTTATTATTCCTAGGTATAACATCCTTAAGCTTTGGCCTAATCTCGTCCCTCACAGCCGTAGAGGTTACAGGGATAGCGGCTAAAATTAACGGTAAAGTTATTACTAAAAATGAGGTCAACTACCACCTCATTCCATACAAGCAGCAGCTAGACGCCTCCACGCCACGTAAGGGGGAAGAATATCACAACCTTCTAAAAGATGCTAAAAAAAGAATTCTGGATGACCTGATCGAAAGAGAACTGATCCTATCCGACTTCAGAGTGAAGACCAACGGCAACGGTATCCCAGCACGAGCTATTGACTCGGAGCTTGACCGCCAAATCCGTGATAACTTTAACAATAACCGTGATGAGTTTAATAAAGCGCTAAAAAGCGCTGGTATCACACCGGAGCAAAATAGACGTGAGGTTGAGAAAAAACTAATCGTTCAGGCGATGAGAGCAGAGCAATTCCGAAACGCTATCCCCCCACTCCCTGATGAAGTTCAAGCAGAGTATCAAGAGCACAAAAATGATATGCGTGATATCACAGGTGACGCTCTCGAGTATCATAAAATTTATATCACAAAGCAAGACCCTCAAAACCCACTTATAACGCCTCAGTCACAGCTAGAACTTGCTGAAAGCATTGTTGCGAAAATTAAATCTGGTGAGGCTTTTTCAGACTTAGCAAAGGAGCACTCAGTTGATTCATATGCAGAAGATGGTGGTAAGGTTGAAAAAACTAAACGCACTGACCTCTCACCAGCCTTCGCCAGTATCCTCATGGATACACCTAAAGGTGAAATATTAGGACCACTGGAAGATCAATACGGCTACACGATCGTAAGGCTCGATAAAAAGTATTACGGTCCAGCGCCCGCACTAAGTGAAGTGCGGAAGCAAATGGAGAGTAGAGTGCGCGCGAGAAAAAATAAATCCAAGCAAGACCGCTGGATTAAACGCTTACGTAACACAGCGATGATTGAGATTAAAAACTAAGCTTCTCTCTTCTTTTCACTTATAGAATATGGATCACCAACATTCACCATTCAGCCTCGAGGGTAAAGTCGCTGTTATCATCGGAGGAACCGGAAAGCTCTGCGGAAGCATGGGTGTAGCCCTAGCTCAAGCTGGAGCTGAAGTCATTCTCGTAGGGCGTAACCCTGAAAGCTCGATTGATAAGCTTGCCGCCATAGATGCATTCAGTGGCAAATCATGGTTCCATCAAGCTGATGTAAGAAACCGACAGGAAATTGATGACCTACTTACAGCTGTTCTATTACGCTCTGGTAAAGTTGATATTCTGATCAATGGTGCCAGCTATAGTAACAACACTCCGTTTTTAGATATCACTGATGAAGAGATATCTGCAGTGATTGATATTAATTTTAAAAGCGTTGTCTCTGCTTGCCAAATATTTGGCCAATACTTTATCGATCGCGCAGAACCGAGTAGTATTATTAACATAGGCTCTATGGCCGGAAAGATGCCTGTTAACGGTCTCTTCACCTACGCTTCAACTAAAGCCGCTGTTCATAATTTAACACAAAACTTAGCTTGTGAGTGGGCCGACCACGACATTCGAGTGAACACACTAGTCCCTGGCTTTTTCCCTTCTGGAAAGGTCTCTCAGACTGGGGATGAAACCAGAGCTCTCGAAATTCTCAGACACACCCCTATGTCGCGCTTTGGTGATTTAGAAGAGCTCACAGGTGCAGTCCTACTTTTAGCCTCAGGAGCAGGCTCTTTCATGACAGGAACCGAGATCGTCGTTGATGGAGGTTTCTCCGCCATGTCTATCTAAACCTAGACGGAGAGCCCCCCTCTCTTATCACGCTCCCACTTTGATCGCGTATATTCACATTCCTTTTTGCCATCGAGTATGCCCCTACTGCTCGTTCTATAAGCATACACCAGCTGACACTGACATTAGGAAATTCATACAGACACTTTTGTTAGAGTCTGAGCATACAAGTAAAAACTTAGGCCCCGATGACACTATAAGCACTGTTTACTTCGGTGGAGGCACACCTTCTATGCTTTCCCCTCGCCATCTTACTGAGCTTTTTGAGGGACTCCATTCTCGACTACCCATTGACCAAGCTCACATCACATTAGAAGCAAACCCTGCCACTTTCGGCCATGATAAGGCTGCTCTTTTTAAATCGCTAGGCGTCGACCGAACATCGCTCGGCATACAATCTTTTGATGCTGAGGTCTTAAAAACATTAGGACGTGAGCATAGTCCAGAGCAAGCAACCGAAGCAGTGAACATACTACGTAAAGCTGGTATGGAGGAGATCAACATCGACCTCATGTTTTCTATACCTGATCAAAGTATAAATAGCTGGGAGCATACATTAAACACCGCAATCGCTCTCAAACCTGATCATATATCGGCGTATAACCTAACTTATGAAGAAGACACCGCTTTTATAGAAAAACTCAAGCAAGGGAAATACCAGGAAAGCGAAGATAATAATGCTGATATGTTTTTACTAGCTGACAGCATACTAACAAAAGATAGCTTTCATCATTACGAAACATCAAATTACGCTCAAGCAGGTAAGGAGTCTCAACACAATGCTTCCTACTGGAAGGGTGAAGATTATATAGGAATAGGCCCTTCAGCCGTCTCCACCGTTGCTGGTAAACGATGGAAAAACCTACCTGATACAGCCAAGTATATAGAGACTGTCACCTCTTTTGGCCACGCTAAGAGAGAGGAAGAGATTATAGATGACGAAGCTTATCGCATCGAAAGAATAGCGCTTCTACTCAGAACTACAGCAGGGCTACCTCTTCACTACCTCGACGACTCTCCAGAAGGAGCTGTTGAAGATATGATCCAGAACCAATTAGCTAAAATAACTGAGGATAAGCACCTGACACTGATACATGATGGTAAAATGCTAGTTGACGCCCTAGCTGAACGCCTCGTGTAAACTAGTGAAATAAATTCAGCTGGTAAACTGTACGTGCCCCCTCAATTCTTACCAAGAAGCGTTGTAGCCTCTTGTGTCAATGTGCACGAAACTACGGTATGTTCCCACACCACCTGAAAACTTGCGCTTACTACGGAGGTGCTTAGCGACACTAGCTACATAATAAGGAGAGGCACCGCGGAAAGTTACGTCTATAGCTTGATTCTGCATATGTAGCGAACGAGATTTACCACCTACAGCGTAGTTATACCTAGGGCTACGGTAAGCTGATAAGATAGATGAGACAGGTCTCCCCATTTCACTAGACATACGGTCTACTACCTTAAGGGTCGCCGCCATTTTTTTCCACTTACTCTTAGGTGGTATTGAGTTAGTGACATAACCACGTTTTTTAAAGTGTGGTGCCAGAACCATTCTTGGCGTTATATTTTTCAGGCCAAGACCTTTAATAAAGTTAGCGTAACGGTATACGTCTTTCCCCTTCAGCCTTACCCATGATTCAGGAATACCGTTCACAGGTCGGCTTGAATAACCAAACAAACCCGCATCTGCTTCACTCGTAGAGGCAATCACTCCTGCTAAAGCTGCAGTCGATGTTATAATAAAGCCTCTTCTGCTGCTCTTTAAAACTGTTTCTTCTACCGAGTTATTCTCTCCAAGTGCAGGAATATCGCTTAGGACAGAGTAAGAAGTAGAAGTGTTATTAGTTTTTTTCATAGCCAGATATAAGTGAAAATTATTACAAGATCAGCATTCAATATTATTTTTTAAAAAACCGCAAGAGAATTCTTAAGATTTCTTAAATATAAATACAAATTCAATAAAAAAACCGCTTCAAATTAATGAAGCGGCTCTAAAAAGTCTTTAAAATTTTACCAGCTAGCGTTTGAACCACGTGTATCAACGTGAACAAAACTAGAATAACGACCTACTCCACCTTTGTAGTAACCTTGTTTTCTAAGCTGCTTTGCTACATATGAAACATGGCCCGGAGAAGCATTTCTATACTGTATGTCACAAGCCATATTTTGCATATGGTATGATCTAGACTTACCTCCTACAGCACGGTTATATCTAGGGCTACGGTAAGCTGAAGTAACTTCTTTAAGAGGAGACCCGATACGGACGGTCATTTTATCAATCACCCTTAGAGTTGCTGATATATTTTTCCAATATGCCTTTGGTGGTATCGAGTTTGATGTTCTCCCTCTTGTTTTAAAGTGTGGAGCTAGGACCATACGAGGCGTAACGTTACGTAAGTTCAGCTTCTGAATGAAACGAGCATACTGCATTACATCAGAACCTTTAGCCTGGACCCACGCATGAGGGATACCCGGTACTGGACTGTCATCAATGATACCAAAGAACGCAGCCTTTGACTCAGTAGCCGCAGTTACTAAGCCTGCTGTAACGACTGAAGCCTTAACAAGAAAGTTTCTTCTCGTAACAGGAGCTGTAGGCTTAAGGCATTCTGGAATACCACCGCCGACGGTAAAACCTTTATCTAAGCTAGCATTTTTGCTTTTTTGATAATCTTGATGGTTCATATACGGCGTAGGGTGGATGCTAATTACCAGTTTGGCTAGTGCTTTTTTATCTAATTGTGAATTTAATCGCAAAAATATGACAGAAAAGCCTTCGAAACCTGCCATTTAAACATTTTCGATGATATCGCTAGTAAATTTAAGCTAAACTAGCTAAAGCAAATTTTGTGCCAAACTACAGGCTAAAGCTCATTTTCATAATATACTTTGATAAACTTCTTCTGCTTACCTTCATCAAAGCCTCGCTCGAAATCGCCCTCCTCCGCCTCTTTAAATGAAGGAGTGAATAAAATATTAACGCCCGTATCTAGCTTGAGAGTATTTTTCACCTTATTACTGGCTTTACGGGCAATATCTTTCGCGATCGTAAACTTTTCTTTTAATTCAGCTTCACCAGACTCATCTTCATTATGGTTTGCTTGATAAGCATCAAAACGCTCGATAATATCAGGTTCCTTAAGAGCTTCTTCACGAAAGTGCTTCAGGTCGAACTCCTCCTTTTCCTCAAAGTAAGTCATTGCCTGATTAGCTACTCGTGTTTTTTCCTCTGCCTCCATTTCATCAGGCAGGGCCTCTTTCGCAAAAGATACACACATATCTGTGTATCGCTTAGTCATGAAGTCATCGTCTTTACGGAACTTAACGCCTAGGAAATCACGCATCCAGAAATGTGTGCCAGCACTACTTTTATCAAAAGTGTAAACAAGAAAACCCTTATCTGTATCTATATTAAGAATGAGGCAGCCCTTATCAATCTTATCTGGTGATATTCCCTGATGTGTAATCAACTGCAGATTACCGTCAGAGTCCGCAACCTCTAGAAACGGGACTCTACTTTCAGACTTAATGATACTAAGAGCTAGGCAGGGATCTCCATCAACTAAGACATCTTCAACAAGAGCAATGCATAGATCCCCAGATTTAATATTGGGATGCTTAGAGGTGTTATATAGCTGCCTGGCTATTTTACGCCCCTGCTCTAGTAAAATACCCGTATTATCAAAAATAGCTGCTGCGTAACCATACACTTCATTAAGATTCAGTGATGAATGATGATGAAATGATTTTTTTTCTAAGCTTTTAAAAGGTTTTAAAAACGACGGCGTCAGCACTGCACTGTCATCATCTGAGAAATGGCATAACTCCTTAGATGTTTTAAGTGGTTCTGAGCGAAGTGGATTGCCTACCTTTGCGAGAGAGAGTGCTTTAATCTTAGCTCTTTGAAAATTCAATGTTGTTGCCATGTTCCAATCTTACTTTTTAGACTCGATCTCTGAAACATGCTCGCGGAAAATAGCCAACTCTTTTTTAACCACTGGCAGCAAAATATACAGCCCTATCATATTTGGTATCACCATCGCAAAGAGCATAGCGTCTGAGAGTAAGATCACTTTATCAAGCGATGCATTTGCACCGACGACAACAAGAGCACAGAATAATACTTTATAGCCTAGAATAACAGCTGGACGGCGCTTTCCGCAAAGATAGTTCACTGCTTGCTCACCATAATATGACCATGAAATCATGGTAGAAAACGCGAAGAGAAGAACTGCTACGGCTAAAACTTTAGGAAATGACGCAAATTTCTCTCCAAACGCCCGTGACGTTTTACCAATGCCTTCGACCTTAGTTAAACCTTCATAGTTCACCCAGGCTGTTTGCTCCTCACTAATCCAAACTTGTCCCCTAGCGCCTAAATCACCTTCGGCCTTCTTTTTATCGATAATACGAAGCTCTTCACCTTTATCAATAGAACCTACGACCTTCTCCATAGCTGCCGTTTGATAGAGCGGCAGAGCATCCTTTTCAGCCACTGCATCTACTTTCCACACTCCAGTAATAATAAGAACCAGAGCGGTCATCGTGCACACTACCACTGTATCAGTAAACGGTTCTAGCAGAGCCACCATGCCCTCACTAGCTGGCTTACGTGTTTTCACCGCAGAGTGAGCAATAGGAGCTGAGCCGATACCAGCTTCATTAGAAAATGCGGCCCGTTTAATACCTTGGATCAAAACTCCCACAACGCCACCACCTACAGCCATAGGCGAAAACGCACTCTGAACAATAAGCTCAATAGCTGAACCCAGCTCAGATATGTGTGTGCAGATAATAACAAATGCAACGAGCATGTAAGTAACACACATGAAAGGAACTAAGAACGAAGTCACTCGAGCAATCGACTTAATACCCCCAATAATCACTAAGCCAACAAACACAGCCAAAATAGCACCAAACCAAAACTTTTCACCTTCACCAGAAAATACACCGAAGGATTCCACAACCTGTGTCGTGGCTTGGTTAACCTGAAATAAGTTACCTGCACCGAAGGCTCCGCCAATACACATGACGGCAAAAAAGATAGCTAACACTTTACCCAAGCCACCTAGCCCCCTTTCTGCAAGCCCCTGACTAAGATAATACATAGCACCACCTGAAACTTTCCCCTCATCGTCAATTTTACGGTATTTAACACCGAGTGTACATTCGCAAAACTTTGTTGTCATTCCACAGAGCCCCATAAGAACCATCCAGAATGTAGCACCTGGACCGCCCATACCAATAGCCACAGCAACACCTGCAATATTACCTAAACCAACCGTAGCTGATAGCGCCGCCGAAAGAGCCTGAAAATGGGTAATCTCACCTGGCGCGTCCTTATCTGTATATTTCCCTTTTACCGTGCGGATCGCTAAGCCGACTGAACGCAAGTTAAGAAACTTAAAGTAAACCGTTAGAAAAATAGCTGTGCCACCCAATATAATTAAAACAATAGGAACTGACTGCCCTCCAACCTTGAGACTATAGAATACAATCGCATCTGCTTTATCTGCAATCGGAGCTAACAGACTATCTACTTTTTGCTCAAACGATGCATTTGCCGTTTCAGCTGCAGATAGACAGCTCGACATAAACGCCATAATTATAGGCAATAAAAAACAATAGCGAAAAAAAAGAACTGAATGTTTAATCATAATCGGCGAAATACTTTAGATAATGTGGTTGCCGCTCACTTTGGCAGTGATGGTCTACCATCCACAAGCAAAAACATTTTTCACCATTCGCTAATGTCATACAGACATTACCTACTGAGCCATACGCCCGATAATCTCGCTCAACTCCTTTGCAGGTATCGCGTAAGTCCCCACCTTACTAGCACGGGCTATATTCATACCTACACACTCACCTTTGATCGTTAATAGAGGGCCTCCAACAGAGACCTTAGTTAGAGGCGTATCATGCTGGAGAACCCTAGGGAAATCATCACGCCTCTTAGACAGGGACTCTACTCCACCACTCATTATATCGTTTCTTGATAAAGACGCCCCAGCTCCAGAGCGAGCTTTCAACTCAACTTCAAACTCCATCAGCTCGCCTCCTCGCTCAACCTTGATCAACAGTGTATCGCCAACACTCTTATCCTCTATCGGCTTTAAAATATCTTTATGTTCAGTAATTGTTATACCGCCAACCTCAATAATTATATCCCCTGCCATCAGACCCGCATCCTCTGCTCCGCTTTCTGGTGTCAGCTTCAAGATTTTCACCACTTCTAACTCTTTCGGATCGATCTCAAGCCCTATACTAACATCATTAAACGACTTCTTAATCTCCCTGGTGACAGCACAAATAACTCCCACTCGAACTCGACGAGCTCGACGAGTGGTCGATCCATTCGATATCACCCAATGCCCCTGACTAATATCACTTTCCGAGCTTAGAGACACAGGAGTAAAAACCTCTTCTTCTACCTGAATTTTTAACATCGCCACATCCCACTCCTCATCAATACCCAACAGCTCGACATCGTCATACAATTTATTATCAACTCTGACACTTAGGTATTCAAAATCTAGCAACTCACTGGCCTTTGTTAAAATATGGCCTTCTGCTGTAGCTACAATACCGTAGACACTTTTAATCCGTGATTTTTCATCTGTATAAATAACAGCGCTACTTGTTTGTAAAATAGATCTTTGCGGCTCAAACGCCGCCCATACTTTTTTGCCATTAATTCTTAATTCTGACTCCAAAGCTGTTTGAGCTACGGAAGAAGAAACGATGGCAAAAAATACTAAAATAACGAACCTCATAAAATTATACCCAGTTAATACATTCACTAGATCTTTATCGCTGACCTAACCTAAACTCTATTTCCAACTTCTCCTTATCACGTAGCACCGTCAGGGTAACTTTTTCATCAGATGCTAGCTCCGCCATCGTCGACTTTAAGCTTTCCCGGTCTGTGATAGCCGTGTCATTCAGAGCAACAACAATATCCTGGACCAATACACCCGCTGCATCAGCTGGGCCATCAGTGAGTAACTTAGTAATAAGTAAACCTTCGCTAGAATCAGTAGATGCAAAACCAAGAAAACCGCTCCCCTTCACAGGACGCTTAGCAAAAGGGCCATCCCCTACAAACTCACCAGCATTTAATACCTCCCAGTGGCTTAAATATTCACGAATAGGCACATGCATATTTTGTTCTACCGTCTTAGATACACGGCTATGAATCCCGATAAGTTTACCATTGAGATCAAATAATGGTCCTCCAGAATCTCCACCTATCACCTTACAGTCTGATTGTAACGTCGTGTCCGAATCCTTAACGATTCTCCCCAACCTCAAGACAGGGCCTCTTTCCTTATCAAAACCTCCAGAGTGCCCGAGAGCAAAAACCCAATCCGCCAGGCGATAATCGTTATCTCTATTAATCTCAACATAAGGAAACACTCCCTCTTCTGTAATCTTCATCATGGCAGCATCTGTATCTGATAATAAACCAAGCGATACAGCCTCTAGCTCCGTGCCATCATTTAAAATAACTGTAAGAACCTTATCTACCCCCGCAGTCACGTGAGCTGCAGTAAGGATGAGCCCCTCTTCAGAGATCAAAACCCCACTTCCAAAGCCCTCACCGACACTGATACTCACTGTCGCAGCGCGAACTTTTTTGTAGTTTTCGATAAGAGCGCTCTGAATACTCAATAATTCTTCCTGTGTCTCCGGTGCCTTAACCGCGTTGTATGGCAATGTATTGGCTCCTAATACAATCGGAAAACATGATAATAGAGTACAGTATAAAGCTTTAAATCGTTTTCTAAACATTATGAAATTCTTATATAAAAAGATAAACTAAGAGTAACCATGAATCAAAATTGAATCAAACGATTAGTAACCCAATATCCAGAAATAGAATAAAATAGAAAATAAAAGCAGCCCAGGCGACTAGATCATCAGGAAACCCCCTAACCTGTATAAACTGTTGTCGCCTGAGCTGAAAATTTACTTCTTAGTGGAAGATAGGAGGAAAATAACACAGAAACCGCTTACGTAAAGCATATTCAAAAATAGCCGCCCTAAACCAACGTAAACCAACGGCAACAAATTTACAGATCAACTCAAAAAAACTCGTAAATCATTAAAAACCAAAAAGCTCTATTTGCCACCCGCTTACCAAATAAAAAAACAAACTTTTATTGTTTTCAGTTACTAAACCACTGATCTGAATCTAAATCTGACTGTTTTGATGGTGCTGAAGCGTGCTTTTGAAATAGCATAACAGCACCTACCCCAGCTCCATAACCAGCTCCCAACCTCGACTCTGAATCTAACAAAGGAAATACATAAGAACGTTTATTGCGTAATAATATATATGTAAATGCCACTACCGATACTAACACCGCGATAAAACAAATCACCAGATTTCTGTCTGAAGCATATAACACTCTACCGACCGATTGCCCCGTAGAAGTCGCTACTACAACGGGCTCGACTTCTTCAACTAAAAGAGTCGTATCGACAAGATCAGTCACAATACTACCCTCAAGCCAGTATAAACTAATAGAGAGCTGCTTGGTGAACGCCTTGAATTGACTAAGCGGATTTGATTTCTCTTTCGCTTTTATAATAGCATTCTGCATCACCTTACTCGTTTCAAAAGGACGGTTTAAGTTTTGACTAAGGTAGCGAATCTGGCTCTTCATAGGAGAACCTATAAAATAATAAACAATGACAGCATCTGATTCTAAATAACTCTCTTCGAGAGTAACATGCTCTAACTCAAGCTCGATAGGTAACAACTGATCTTGATCAAATATACTTATATACATCTTAATCGCAGCCCCACTTGTTGAGCTTTCTATATACGCCTCTAAGTCTTGAACCTCAGTTAAGTTAAGTAGTTTCTGGGGATCATTTACATACTTATCTGTCAGTGAATTCAAGTAAGCAGGTATGAACTTTGAGTCTAACTCAACTCCGGTATCATTAGATTGTAAAAAATCGAAATCAAAATACCTAGATGCCTTAGACTCATATTCACTTAAAACACTAACATCCCCCTCCAAAAACAAATCAGATCCGACAACCAACTCTCCTGATTCAAGTAACTCTAGGTCACTACTACTCCACTGAGGTAAATCTTGCGCTAGAGCGGCGAAATTAGAGAGGTAAACCGCTACTATTAATCTAAACCAAGTAAACCTCATTTCAATACCCCCTTCTCAACTGAAGGCACACTCTTCACAGATGTGTCAGACTTACTCACTCGGTTACGTATAGGCTTCAAGTTCTTAATGCCTGAACCAGAGCCCTGATTATCTTGATAAAGTTCAGGGCGACGCTTGATATACTTAGAACGTTTTTTCAGGACTTTAACGGTAGCATGTAAAATGACTTTTAGAGCTTTTAAGTAGCTACCTTGTAAAAAGTAAGGGTGGGCTTTTGATAAAATTTGAAAGGTATCCTCTTCTGTCAAAAAACGATCTAAAAAATACCCGAAGGAAATCGTCGCTGACTTTGAGTTCACATCCACAACCAATAAGATACCTGCATCATTCGGTTTTCCTATATCTACATCTTCATAAGCGGCCTTGTTTAACAACCACATACCAAACTGCCTAATGTTAGCCCGCTCATCTAAGGCCCCGAAATGCACACTAAAGAACAACTGGGGGAAAACCTTCTCAAACTGATCTAATAACGCCACAGCCTTATGACGCTCTTTTAAGCGCAGCACCCCAGCGAGGTCGCTTAACCTACTCATATGGACTTCTTCCGCGCCATATAAAAGCTCCAAGTCTAGAACTGAAAAACCACAATGCGGACACAGCTCCGCACCACGGTGGATTTTCTGAACACATCTAGGACACTTCATAGCTTTAAAGCTAAATTATCATTTTACTACAGGGATTCCAAGATGATAAGTTAAGAAAACTTAAATATTTTCACCTCTGAGATGTATAATGTCAGAAATATTACAATATGTTACTTGCCAGCTAAAACTTAGCGTTTATGTATTCACTCATTATGAGTAAAGTAAATCATCTCGACCAACTTAAGAAGTATACAACTGTAGTAGCTGACACAGGCGACTTCACTACAATGGAGGAATACAAACCTCAGGATGCGACAACCAACCCGTCTCTCATCCTACAAGCTGCTAATAAGCCAGAATACAAGCCTCTGCTAGATCAAGCTATCAAAGAGCACGCAGATTCTGACCTCACCGGTAATGCTCTCGTGGAAAGTGTTATCGACCGCATTCTTATCCTTTTCGGTATCGAAATCCTAAAGATTGTTCCTGGCCGTGTATCTACTGAGGTGGATGCTCGTTTATCTTTTGATACAGCTACGACAGTAACTAAAGGTCGTCAGCTCATCGAGATGTATGAAAAAGAAGGTATCAGCCGTGACCGCATCCTCATTAAGATCGCATCTACATGGGAAGGTATCCGCGCTGCTGAAGAGCTAGAAAAAGAAGGCATTCACTGTAACCTCACTCTCCTCTTCTCATTCGCTCAAGCAGTAGCTTGTGCTGAAGCAGGCGTTCAGCTCATCTCGCCGTTCGTAGGCAGAATCTATGATTGGTTCAAAAAATCTACCGGTGAAGATTACTCAGGTGCTAACGACCCGGGTGTTATTTCAGTAAAAGCTATCTACGACTACTATAAGAAGTTTGGATATAAAACTGAAGTAATGGGTGCCTCATTCCGTAACACAGGCCAAATCACTGAGCTTGCTGGATGTGACCTCCTTACTATTAGCCCAGGCCTACTTGAGCAACTCCAGAATACTGAAGGTGAACTCACTGAAAAACTGAATGAAGATGCCGCTAAGTCTTCTGATATTGAGAAAGTTTCACTCGATGAAAAAGCATTCCGTTTCGAGTTCAATGAAGACGCTATGGCAACAGAGAAAACAGCGGAAGGAATCCGTAACTTCTCAGCTGACATCGTAAAACTTGAGAAACTCGTTGCTGACATGCTGTCAAAATAGAGAGCAAAACATCGATTTTCAAAATAAAACAAACTCAAAACGGGTCACTTTATACAAAAGTGACCCGTTTTCGTTTTACATTTAGTAAAAAATGCAGTAATTCACATGCGGATTAGCAATTTTAGAGAATTCGTCATGAGTAAAAAACAGCCACTAGACGGTGCACAGGCACTTATCAAAACACTCGACAGCTTGGGCGTCGAATATATCTTTGGATATTCAGGAGGGGCCGCCATCCCCATCTTTGATGCTCTTGTTACCGTCAAAAGTAATATTAAATTCATTCTAGCTCGTCACGAGCAAGGGTGCTGTCACATGGCTGATGGCTATGGACGAGCCACAGGTAAACCGGCTGTCGTTCTGGTAACTTCTGGCCCTGGTGCAGGTAATACTATTACAGGTATCATGACAGCTCAGATGGACTCTGTACCTATGATCATCCTCTCTGGTCAGCAAGTAACATGGATGCTAGGTAAAGATGCGTTCCAAGAGGCTGACATCTTTGGCATCACCATGCCTGTAGTAAAACATAACTACTTAGTTAAAAATACTGACGACATTCCACGTATAGCTCGTGAGGCACATCACATTGCTACTACTGGCCGACCAGGCCCCGTATTAATCGATTTACCAAAAGATATCACCTCAGCAGAGTTTCATGGTGACATGGACCCTGAGCTAGACCTCCCTGGCTACAAACCTGAGGCAGGCTTCCAACTCAATCACAAATGTATCGACCAAGCTTTACAGCTTATTCACAAAGCAAAACGACCACTCATCCTAGCTGGCCAAGGAGCTATGATCTCTGGGGCTGAAAATGATTTGCTAGAACTCGCGGAAACACTAGGCTGCCCTGTTACTTCCACCTTACTAGGCAAGGGTGTATTCCCAGAAGAACACGAGCTCTCACTCGGTATGTTAGGTATGCACGGCACTGCTTATGCAAACAAAGCAGTATGTGATTGTGATCTCTTGATCAATATCGGTTCACGCTTTGATGACAGAATTATAGGCCAAGCAGACAAATTCTGCGCAGACGCTAAAATCATTCACATAGATATTGATCCATCTGAGATGAGAAAAATGATTATTCCTGATATAGGAATAATCTGTGACGCTAAAACAGCCCTCATAGAAATCAATAAACGTATCTCCGGCCTTGATACTAAAGAGTGGCTAGCCACGATCGATGGATGGAAAAAGAAGTACCCCCTTTCATATAAGAAGCAAGGTGGTCTACGCATGCAGCAAGTTATCGATGAACTCTACCAAATCGCTGGTGGTGATGCCATCGTAGCGACCGATGTAGGACAGCACCAAATGTGGGCAGCTCAGTTTTATAAATCTAACTCACCTCTGAAGTGGCTTTCATCAGGTGGTGCTGGCACTATGGGATTCGGATTCCCCGCAGCTATCGGAGCAGCGTTTGCTTGCCCTGACCAAACAATCATCTCCATCTCCGGTGATGGTGGCTTCCAGATGACACTCTTCGAACTCTCCACTGCAGTAATCCATAAGCTACCTATTAAAATCGTTGTTCTTAATAACCACTACCTAGGAATGGTTAGACAGTGGCAAGAACTCTTCTTTGACGACCGCCAGTCCGGTGTAGACCTGGAAGGAAACCCCGATTTCTGTAAACTTGCCGCAGCCTACGGCATACCTTCTGTTAACATTAAGCGCCCTGCTGACGTAAAAAGGCAGCTTGAAAAAGCCTTTGAGATAAAAGATGGCCCCGTTCTCATCCACGCTGAATGTATCAAAACAGACAATGTTTTCCCAATGATTCCAGCTGGAGCAGCACTTGAAGAAATGCTCACGGAACCACCTAAAACAAAACTAGCTAAACCAACAGGATCTACATAAGCAGAACCTAACTAATCTATCTATTTAAAAAAACTTTTACCCAGAACAAGTCATGTCACTCGTAACCACCGACACACCACCTGAAGACACAGCCAAAAAGTGCTACATCCACACCCTATCTGTATTTGTAAATAATCAGCCAGGTGTCCTCATGAGAATCTGTCAGGTATTTGCTCGTCGTGGATACAATATTGACTCTCTGGTCGTATCAGAAGGTCGCAATGATCAGTTCTCGCGTATGACTATTGGCATCAGTGGTGATCCAACAGGTCTTGAGCAAATTATTCTTCAAGTAAATAAGCTCATAGACGTAATCCACTGCATAGAGCACACCACTGACTCCTCCGTTGTTAAAGAGCTTCTCCTTGTTAAATTCTTAGCATCGAATGAACAGCGTACTGAAGCACTTCAAATTATCGATCACTATGGCGGTAAAACTGTCGACTTAACACCTACATCGATGATCTCCATGCTCACAGGAGAAAGCTCTAAAATCGATGCCGCACTAACCATGCTTTCTCAGTTCGAAATCATCGAAACCGTTAGGACAGGTAAGGTCGTTATGGCACGAGGCGAAAAGGCAACATAGAGCCCACCGCTTCATTTACGAGCTCTCCTTTGACAGCTCGTAATCAGTTAGAGACTCTCTCCATGATGGAGAGATCGATTCTACTTTACCCTCTCTACCTACACGCACTGATGTCATCGTGCCTACTGCTACCTGTTTGTCTTCGGCATTGATAGTAAAAGCCCATGTTAGCGAGCTCTCCCCTATTCGCTCTATAGAAAGCGACACATCAACTAAGTCCATCACCTTTAAAGGTGCTAGGTAGTCACAATGAACAGAAACCCTTGGCCACCCACCGTCTTTTAGTAGTGGTATATCAAGCCTCGCTAATAGATCATGCTCCGCCTCCTCAGCATAGCATAAGATAGTTGAAAAGTGCACAACACCCGCCGCATCCGTATCAGCAAAGTGAACGCGGCGTTGATAGGTGTGTTGCATAAAAATTAATAATTTAATCTAGCTTACGAACTAGTAAACTAGAGTTGTGACCACCGAAACCGAAGGAATTACTAAGAGCTGATTTCACCTCTACCTCACGTGCTACATTAGCCGTGTAATCTAGGTCACAGTTTGGGTCTTGATTTTCTAAGTTGATCGTAGGTGCTATCACACCTTCTTTCATAGACATAAGACAGGCCGCTAGCTCGACACCACCTGCTGCACCTAGTAAGTGACCAGTCATTGACTTCGTAGAACTAACAATAAGTTTATCAGTAGCGTGATTACCAAAGCTCTTCTTGATCGCCTTTGTTTCGCAGACATCACCGAGAGGTGTTGATGTGCCATGAGCATTAACATAGCTAACCTCTTCTGGGTTCATCTTAGCATGCTTAAGCGCCATATCCATACAGCGCGCAGCGCCTTCACCCTCTGGATGGGGTGATGTGAGATGGTGAGCGTCTCCACTGATACCATAACCAACTAATTCAGCATAAATTTCTGCACCACGTTTTTTAGCATGCTCATATTCCTCGATAACAACAACACCTGCACCCTCACCCATGACAAAACCGTCACGCCCAGTATCGAATGGACGTGATGCTCCTTCAGGGTCATCATTACGTGAGCTTAAAGCTTTCATGTTACTGAAACCTGATAAGCCCATCGGTAAAATAGAAGCCTCAGCTCCACCGCAGACAAAAGCATCAGCATCGCCAAACTTAATCATACGCCATGCTTCACCAATATTGTGATTAGAAGTAGCACAGGCTGTGACGATCACCATATTAGGACCGCCAAAACCATATTCCATAGAAATAATACCACTGCCAATATTAGAAATCATCATCGGTATAACAAAAGGTGACACACGTGACGCACCACTCTTTATTAACTTTTCATGCTCACGCTCCATCGTTCCTAAACCACCGATACCACTGCCAACCATGACACCAATACGGTTTTTATCTAAACTGTCATCATCAAGGCCAGCATCTGCAATCGCCATCTTAGATGCTGCTACAGCAAACTGAGCATACCTATCACAGCGTCTACCGTCCTTTGGAGAATTAAACCATGGTGCGTAGTCAAAGTCCTTCACTTCACCCGCGATCTTACAAGAATATGGCTCCGGGTCGACCAAGGTCACAGGACCTATTCCACTTTTACCAGCTTTCAGCCCGTCCCAAGTGGTTTGTAAATCATTTCCTAATGGACTTAAAACGCCAATACCTGTGATAACAACTCTACGATCGTTCATAAATATAAATAGTTACAGCCTTCGACTACTTAATGTAGGAAAGCTAATGCTGGCGTGATTATTCAATGAGATTTACGACAGTGCAAGCTAGATCGAGCTAATTCATCTAATCAACCAAGCCTTTTCGATTTTCCACGGTGATTCCGCCGGCCACACTCTGGGCACTCTGGAAATAAATCCCTTGTATCATCATGGTAAACATAGCCGCAGCCATGACACCTAATTACTTTTTTAACTCTAGCTTTAGCCTCACGGTGGTGCTTAGCACCTGTAAGTATGACATAAAATGCGACCAAAACCATCGCTGTCCCTACGACCCAGAGAACAAATTCTTCAATAGTTATTTCAATCATCGCTTAGCTACTTTTGGCCACAATACGGACTATGAGCTCACCTACAACCAACTCTTTGGACTCAACAGGTTCAAATTTTTGCAACTTTAACCATGACGCTATCAGCTTCTGATATGCTGTTGGTTTATTAGAGGCTAAAGCACTGCCGGTCACGGGCAGGCAACTGTATACATGACCTTTAGTATCTAGCGCTAAAACAAACTTAAAGCTCTGACCATATACATCTTCAGTAATCAAGAATTCAGGTAACACATAAGAATCCTGAAGAAGTCTACCTTTGATATTTCCATGGAGCGTAAATAGAGCTGATACGGAAACATCGGTCGAAGCCCCCCCCTGAAAACTAGGGGCCGCCTGTATCTTTTTATCATTAAATATAAAAAGCTCTGTATTATGATCATACAGTGCAGCTAACCTATCCGACTCCACTTCATGAGGCAGAGGCATCAGCGGCGCTTCATAAGGGGTGGACGGATCAATAAATGACTTCGCCTTCTCTTTTATTCGCTTAAGCACGGATGGTGATAATGCCGGATCCCACCTTGCTACAAATGGAGAGAGATGCTCCACCTGCATAATCAACTTTTGGCTATGTGGATCATCATGATTTATCATCACAACATTACCCTCTCTCAGTGGGATGACGGGTGGCCGGATCGAGGTGATCTTCACCGCATAAAGTGCAGCTGCAAAAACTACAGATGTAATAATCAAAGATATTACTTTAGGAGACTGGAAATCCTGCCCCCCTCTCCAATGAAAAGCCAAGCCTGCCTGACGATCACGAAGTAACTTTTTTTTACGAGAGAAAAACATAGACTTACAACTCAGTAACGAAGGGGTTCAATATGTATTCTACTACTCCACATCACCAG
>CAYNLE010000008.1:0-46693 GCA_964397975.1 uncultured Verrucomicrobiales bacterium
AGGGGGCAGACTTATTCCGTGATTGGGATTTGCTGTAATATTGTAATACAGGCGGCCTTTTGAGTGGAGCAACTTTTTGTTTTTAGCAAATGGCTTCTTTTCATAGTTTTGGTTTTCTTTGTTATAGAATCCAACACTACAGTTATAAAGTGTCTAGTTTTTTGGGGTCACGCCAACATTGCTAAATAATCCTAAAGATTGGTTTCCCGGTGCGACTATATTAGCTGAAAATGGGGTAAAAGAAATTACCAAGGTAGAGGCTCTACATTCGCTATTAAGTTCATACCTTGTTGTTGTTAAAAGCGGCCATCCCGTTGGTCTAAATGTAGAGATTACGAGCGCTTTATTAGGTAAAAACTCGAGGAAGCTTGCTCTACTTGACGAAAACCATCCACGTATTAATGATGATGGTGAGCTTGTCGATGAATGGGAAACACCTTGTTTTTTCCATGCTAATTCGAGAACTGACATGGATGTCAGGTCTGTTGGAACGGGATCAAGTCATGTACACTGAAGATGACCTTGTAGCTACATCTGAGTAGCTTTTAAGGTTCTACAATTTATTGTTAGCTTTAGCGAAAGGAAATAGGTAAAGATTCTTGAAGTGTGTTAAGTAGCTTCTCGTGTGCTTGATCTACCTCTTTCGCTTTTAGCGTTCGGTCACTAGCACGGTAGTGGAAGCTGTAGGCAATTGACTTTTTATCAGCTGAAATCTTTTCACCTGTTGGATCAGTGAAGAGGTCGAAGCAAGCGTATGATGATAGCAGCATCTCGTTATGCTTTTTAATTACTTTCTCAATGTCTGCATTAGATAGGGAAATAGGAGCTTCCATAGCAGCATCACGGCCTGACCCTGGGAATTGGGGTAGCTCGTCTACTTGCTTGATTGTTTGTGTAAGCTGCTGGCACTTTTTAAGGTCTAACTCGACGAGGTAGAGTGGTGTATTGCTATCGAGCTCGCGGCATTTAGCTGGCGAAATTTGTGCGAATGCCCCTGCTGGTTTTCCTTCACATAGAATATCAGCAGCTAGGATGAAGCCATCTCGTTCACGAGGTTTGAACTGAATATCTGTATTCGGTAAAAGTGCTGTGATGGCGGCTTTTACATCAAAACCATCGATAGTTTTAGGATGACTCGACCATGTGTTCGGGGAGTTCTCACCACCCATGATAAAGGCTAGGGAATCGGCCTCTAGATCAGTGGCTTTACCACCACCGACATTTCGGAACTGTCTGCCTATCTCGAAATACTGAAGTGACTTAACCCCCTGACGGATATTTCTAGCAGCTATGGCCACTAGTCCAGGGGTGAGCGATGGGCGCATGATGGTGTGATCTTCACTAAGTGGAAGAGCGACTCGTATTAGGTCACCATCTTGAAGCGGACGTATAGGTAGTGCCGTATCCATTTGCGGCACTGTGGTGTCAGTGGATGATTCGGCGATTAGCTTGATCGTCTGAGTTTCGTAGAAACCGAGCGCGCTTAGCTTTTTACGTAGATCCATCTGATAGTCATAGGTGGAGTCTATATCACTCTGCTGAACGAATGTACCAGCGAAGCGTGAGGGGACTTTATCTAGCCCATGCACACGTGCTATTTCCTCTACGAGGTCGATGTGACGAGGTAGATCCAGACGGTAGCTAGGGACACTCCAGACATCGTCATTAAGTTTTTCTAGGCCTAAACGGGTAAGGATGTCCTCAGCTTCATCAAGCGTGATGGAGCCGTTCATGAGCTGGTCTAGTTTCTCGGTGTTGAGAGTGACTTCGCCATTGAGCTGAGGTGCCTCACCTACGAGCTCGGTATTACCGCTGATACTGCCGCCTGCTATCTCAACGATGAGTTTCGCAGCAAATGAAGACGATTTAAGCGCTGACTGTGGGTCTGAGCCACGTTCGAATCTGTAAGAAGAGTCTGAGCTGAGTGCTAGTCTGCGTGAGCTACGGCGGATATCAGATGGGGTGAAGTAAGCTGATTCAAGAATGATATCGGTGGTGGAATCCGATACTCCACTATCGAAACCTCCCATAATACCACCAAGAGCAAGAACTTGATCAGCGCTGTCTGAAATGACAACGTCTTCGGTGTTTAGTGTGTATTCTACTTCATCAAGAGCCTTGAATTTCTCATCTTCACTGGCCATACGAATCTTGAGCGAACCTTGCACTTTTGCCGCGTCAAAGGCGTGTAGTGGATGTCCTAGTTCGTGTAATGCGTAGTTTGTGATATCTACGATATTATTAATAGGCTTAATGCCGATGGCTTCTAGTTTTGTTTTCAGCCATGGAGGTGACGGCTCTACCTTAACACCACTGATTTTAACTGCTGTGTAGTAAGGGCAAGAGCCTGTGGCCAATAGCTCGATGCTGCTATCGCTAGTAGTGTCGGCGTCAGATACAGCTGGTGTATTGTGCTTTATACCTGCTAGTGCGGATAGCTCACGAGCCATGCCGTTATGTGATAGTAAATCAGGTCTGTTAGGTGTGACCTCTACTTCGATGATGGTGTCTGTATCGAAGATATCTTGGAGTGTTCGTCCTACCTCTAGGTCTGAGCATAAAATCATGAGTCCGTCTTCATCATCGGTAAGTCCTATCTCGTCAGCCCCACAGAGCATACCGAGTGATGCTACGCCGCGGAGTTTTCCTTCTTTGATGACAAAGCCGCCACCTAAGTCGGCTCCAGGAAGGGCACAGGGGACTTTATCTCCTACAGAGTAATTTTTAGCACCACAAACGATTTGGCGTAACTCACCTTCACCAGCATCTACCTGGCAGACTTTGAGTTTATCAGCATCTGGGTGCTGTTCCGCAGATTTGATTTGAGCGACAACGATCAGTTCAGAAGGAACACCAGTTTTAGTCACGCCTTCTACTTCGATACCTGCAAAGGTCAGTAAGTCATCGATCTCCTGCAGAGGCATGTGAGAGAGGTCTAGGTGGTCATTGAGCCAGTTCAGGGAAACATTCATTTTTTAAAAGCGTGATCGGTAAAAGGTGAGCTGTGATCAGTATTAGATCATTTAGATACAGAGGTTTTGACCATAGAATGAAGAGAGGTTACAGAGAATTTTTGATTTTTACGAAGGAACCTACTTATTAATCCGCCAATGCGAATGAAAATTAGTAGTTTTTATGAAATAGCAACAGAAGCTATCCGCTTTGAATGAATAGCTAATTAATTTATTATGAGGCAAATAAAGAGAGTTTTTAGTTGCTAGATTTGACTACATATTAAGTAGACTCCAATGATTTTAAATCACTATAAATAGACAACCCCCAAGGGCTAGGTTAGCTCTTGGGGGCTTAAAGGGGGCTTTAAAATAAAATGATGCTTTCTATATAGTCGTCCTAACGATTCTTGATCTTAAGCTGAGCTACTGATCTACCGATGGTAACTTGTAGTTGAGCGATTTCTTCTTCGTCTTTATGAAGCTCTAGCTTTTCGAGCGCTTTTTCAGCTTCAATTTTTGTTTTCTCTGCACCTTCTGCATCAATTTCATGGGCTTCTAAGGCCATGTCCGTGAGGATTGTAAGTGTTTCTTCCCCTACTTCAGCAAATCCAGACCCAATAGCTAGCTCATAAGTTTTGCCATCTTTCTCATAGCGAAGCTCGCCCGGCACAAGTGGAGTTACGAGTGCAGTGTGATTTTGGAGAACACCGATTTCACCTGTTTCAGTAGGCAGATAAACGTCTGCTACTTCGTCAGAGAAAATCTTTTTTTCAGGTGTTACAATATCGAGTTTGATCATGGTAAGTAAGGATATGAGGGTGACCTAAAGTTAGAATCACCTTCAAATTTAAATTATTCAGCGTCGCGTGAAACTGAGTCGAGACCAGCTTTCATGTAGAAGTTACCTTCTGGTACATCATCCCACTTGCCGTCGAGAAGCTCACGGAATGCTTTAACTGTGTCTTCAACTTTTACGAGAACACCTGGGATGTTTGAGAAGACCTCAGCAACGTGGAACGGCTGAGTGAGAAGACGTTGAATCTTACGAGCACGGTAAACGGCTTGCTTATCTTCGTCTGAAAGTTCGTCCATACCAAGAATCGCAATAATGTCCTGAAGATCTTTGTAGCGCTGAAGTACTTTCTGAACGCCACGAGCAACCTCATAGTGTTCGTCACCAACGATTTCAGGAGTAAGAGCTTTAGATGATGAACCAAGTGGATCAACCGCAGGGAAGAGGCCTTGCTCAGCAAGTCCACGCTCAAGAACAACTGTTGCGTCAAGGTGGGCGAATGTGTTTGCAGGAGCTGGGTCAGTAAGGTCATCCGCAGGAACGTAAACGGCCTGAAGTGATGTAATAGAACCTTTCTTAGTAGAAGTAATACGCTCCTGAAGTCCTGCCATTTCCTCAGAAAGTGTTGGCTGGTAACCCACCGCTGAAGGTGTTCTTCCAAGAAGAGCTGATACCTCAGCACCTGCCTGTGAGAAACGGAATACGTTATCAACGAAGAGAAGAACGTCCTGGTTTTCCTCATCACGGAAATACTCAGCCATTGTAAGTGCTGAAAGAGCTACACGGAGACGAGCACCTGGAGGCTCATTCATCTGTCCGTATACAAGAGCTACTTTTGAACCAGGCTTAAGCTTAGGTGTGCCGTCGTCATTAAGAGCAGGATGTCCTTTGTCATCTGTTTCAACAGAGATAACACCTGACTCGATCATTTCCCAGTAAAGGTCATTACCCTCACGAGTTCTCTCACCAACACCAGCGAATACTGAGTAACCACCGTGGTTCTTAGCGATGTTGTTAATGAGCTCCATGATGATAACTGTTTTACCAACACCAGCACCACCGAATGCACCAACTTTACCACCCTTAAGGAATGGGCAAATAAGATCGACAACTTTGATACCTGTTTCAAGAATTTCAGCGTTTGCTGCTTGGTCAACAAGCATAGGAGCAGCACGGTGAATCTGTGATTTCTTCTCTGGCTCAGCAAGAGCTACGTTTTCGTCTACTAGATCACCAGTAACGTTAAAGATACGTCCGAGAACTTGGTCACCAACAGGAACCTGAATAGATTTACCTGTATCAGTGATTTCCATACCGCGGCGGAGACCGTCTGTTGTGCTCATAGCAACAGCACGAACACGGCCATCACCAAGGTGCTGCTGAACCTCGAGAACGAGAGTAGAGCTTTCACCCATAAGGTCATAAGTGACCTCAAGTGCATTGAAAATTTCTGGAAGGCTGCTAGCTGCAGAGAAGTCTGCATCGACAACCGCGCCGATGATTTGAACGATAGTTCCTTTGTTGCTCATAGTTAAATTACGTTGAGAGTTAGAAGAGAGATAGTTATTTTGATTTTTACAGTTTGTGGGGATTTCCCTTTGAAAATTATTTGATAGCGTCTTGTTGTTTTACTTACTCAAGTGCTTTCATCGCAGTGGTGATCTCGAGAAGCTCAGCTGTAATAGCTGCCTGACGGAGCTTGTTGTATTCAAGCTTAAGATCTTTAGCGAGGTCGTTGGCATTATCAGTAGCTGCTTTCATAGCTACCATACGTGCAGAGTGCTCAGATGCTCGTGCTTCTACGACCATTTGATAAATTTGGAAACCGATATATTGAGGAAGTAGTGCACTTAAAACAGAATGCGGATTAGGTTCGAATGTATATTCCTTTTCTAATGCAGCAGTTGTGTCTGTTTCAGTGATTTCACCTTTTCCTACACCTTCGTAGTCGCGTTTTTCAGCAAGCTTTGATGGGTCGATTGGTAAAAGTTGAGAGACATGTGGTTCCTGAACCATTGTTGAAACAAAGTCAGTGAAACAGACTGAAACTTTGTTGTAAGTACCGTTGACAAATTGCTCAGTCAGGTGCTTAGCGATTGGTTTGACTTCTTCAAAAGCAATCGGATCTTCAAGTGTGAATTCTTCGATCAGTGTATCACCAGCTTTAGTGATCTGCTCTTTAAGCTTTTTACCTACTGTTGAGTAGTCAGCTGTGTCAGTGACTTCAGCACGGAGCTTTTTGAGAAGGTTGGTATTGATACCGCCACAGAGACCTTTGTCAGTCGATATAACTAGAACGAGATGCTTACCTTCTTCGCGAACCTCAAGATATGGGTGGGCGAGGCTTTCCATATTTGATTTAAGGTTGGTAAGGACGAGGTTAAGTCTGTCTGCATACTCACGACCAGCAAGTGCTTGGTCCTGTGCTTTTTTCATCTTGGCAGCAGCAACCATCTGCATTGCCTTGGTGATTTGGGCTGTGTTATTGACAGACTTGATACGACGTCTGATGTCCTTGAGGTTAGCCATGTTCTAGAGTGGTCAGTAGTGGTTGTAGAAAATACCTAGAGAGGCGATTACTTCTGAGTCGCTACGAAGTCGTCGAGAGCAGTTTTTACTTTCTCGATAGCTTCTGGAGATTTCTTTTTAAGCTCTGGGTGCTCGTTAGCAATCATGTCGAGAACATCAGATTTACGTGTCTGGAAGAATTCCACCATGTTAGCCTTAAAGTTCATAACCTCTTCTACTTCTACTTTATCGAAGTATCCGTTTTGAACGGCATAAAGGATGACTGACTCTTCCTGCATGGAAAGTGGGCTGTACTGGTTCTGCTTAAATACTTCAACAATACGTGCGCCACGATCGAGTTTCTTCTGAGTCGCGTCATCAAGATCTGAGCCGAACTGAGCAAATGCTGCAAGCTCACGGAACTGAGCGAGGTCAAGCTTAGTAGAACCTGCAACTGACTTAATTGTCTTAGTCTGAGCAGCACCACCTACACGAGAAACTGAGAGACCCACTGAAATCGCAGGGCGGATACCTTGGTTAAAGAGGTCAGTTTCAAGGAAGATCTGTCCGTCAGTAATAGAAATCACGTTGGTTGGAATGTATGCGGATACGTCACCAGCCTGTGTTTCAATAATAGGAAGCGCAGTCAGTGATCCACCACCAGCATTTTGTGAAAGACGTGCTGAACGCTCAAGTAGGCGTGAGTGAAGGTAGAAAACGTCACCAGGATAAGCTTCACGACCTGATGGGCGTTTAAGAACGAGTGACATCTGACGGTAAGCTACCGCGTGCTTAGAAAGATCATCAAATACGATGAGACACTCTTTACCTTGATCCATGAGATATTCAGCGATCGCGCAACCTGTGTAAGGAGCGATGTACTGCATGGTAGCTGGATCTGATGCTGTAGCTGCAACGATTGTTGTGTATTCCATTGCGCCAGCATCTTCGAGAGTCTTAGCAATAGCGGCTACGTTTGAGCGTTTCTGACCAATCGCTACATAAATACAGTAAAGAGGCTTGTGACCTTCAAGTTGACCTTGCTCTGCAGCACGGTTTTGGTTGGCCTGAGAAATGATGGTATCAATAGCAATGGTAGTTTTACCAGTACCACGGTCACCAATGATCAACTCACGCTGCCCACGACCGATTGGAACCATAGCATCGATCGCCATGATGCCTGTTTGAACAGGAACAGAGACAGATTCACGCTTAATGATACCAGGAGCGATTTTTTCAACTGGGTATTGAGCTGCAGCTTCGATGTCACCTTTGCCGTCGATAGCGGCTCCGAGAGCGTCAACTGTACGGCCTAAAAGTGCTTCACCAACAGGAACTGAAAGAAGGTTACCTGTAGTTTTACATTCGTCACCAGCTTTGATGTCTGCGTAGTCACCGAGAAGAACGACACCTACTTGGCCTTCTTCGAGGTTAAGTGCGAGACCAGTAAGTCCACCAGGGAACTCGATCATTTCGTTAAGTGCGACGTCGCTAAGACCTTCTACGATGGCGACACCGTCACCAATAGTGCGGACTGTGCCCACGTTGCTTTTCTGCACAGATGATGAAACACCTGAGATTTGTTGTTCAAGTTCCTGAAGGATGCTGCTCATGACTATTTAATGTTGAGTGTACGTGTTTGAAAAAGTGAAATTAGAAAGAGTTGGCGATTTTTTCGAGTTTTGCCTGAACGCTACCGTCCCAGACATCATCACCAACGCGGATTTTGATGCCGCCTAGTAGCGCTGCATCAGTGGAGTAATGAAAAGTAAGACCCTGGCCGTGCTGATTAGTCAAATTGCTCTCTATGCGTGCGCGCTGAGTGGCATCTAGATCAGTGGCGCTTTGGATACTAGCCATACGGCTTTCTACATCACTTTTTACAAGGCGATGTAGCTCATGGAGTATCTGGCGAAAGTCGCGTGGGCGGTCAGCAATGATTTTACTAAACGACTGCTTTAGGTGGTCTTCATTTAGTTGACCATTAGGGGCGCACAAACGGAATATCCTACGTGCGGTGCGGGCAGCTTCTTTAGAGACTTTCACGACTGGGGAAAATAGATTTAGTGGATAAGTGAATTACGCCTCTACGCTAGTAAGTGCTTCTTCGTTGATGCGTTTCTTGTCGTCATCGTTAAGAACTTTGCCAGTAACTGACGCGGTAGTAGATGCGATGAGGCGACCGAATTCTTGCTTGAGCTCTGCACGCATAACTGTTTGTTCTGCTTTTGCGGCTTCCTGCGCTTTTGCAAGAATATTTTGAGCTGAGTTGACTGCTTCCTGTGCTTTTTTCTCAGTAAGCATGGTTGCGTTTTCTTGAGCTTCTGTGATGAGGCGCTGGGCTTCTGCATTTGCCTTGTCGATAGCTGCTTTAGTATTTTTTTCGCTATCTGCGAGCTGTTGTTCGATGCGTTTCAGCTTTTCTTCACCTTCTGAGATGCGAGCTGCACGCTGATCAAGCATTGCTTGAATAGGACCGAATGCAAATTTCTTGAGCAAAATGGCGACAACCAGGAATGATACAACTTGCGGAATGAATAGATTCCAGCTTACACCGAATTGTTCTGTGATCTTCTCAATAGTTCCCGGTTCTGACGCCGCTAGGATAGTTGGAAATGAATTCATGCCTTTAGTTTTTTTTAGAAAGAGGTGTTTAAAAGACGAGCCATATTTATGGCTCGTCTTGAAGTTTTGTAAGCTATGATTAAGCAAGGAAGATCGCGAAGAAAACGATACCCTCAATAAGAGCTGCTAGAATAATAGAGAGCGTAAGGATGTTACCTGCCGCGCTCGGGTTACGACCTGTAGCTTCAGCTGCTTTTGCGCCAAGGATTCCGATTCCAATTGCTGCTCCAATTGCTGCTGCTGCAACGTGAAGGTTTACTGACGACGTGGCCTCTGTTGCTGCTAAGAGTAATTCTAAGTTCATGTTATTAGTTTGTTAGTTTTGTGTTTAATCGAAATTCCCCACCGTCTTTATGCTATGGTCTGAATTTCAAAAGTGTATAGATGTTTTAGTGAGCGTTCTCCTCGTCGTGATCTCCATGGTCACAAATAAGTTTCAAGAACACCGCTGTGAGTAGAGTGAATACCAAGGCTTGAATCAAGCCAACTAGCAACTCTAAGAAATAAAATGGTAATGGTGGAATCCAAGCAAGATAAACTGGTAGTAGTTTTATCATACCTTCTAATAAATTCTCACCCGCAAAAACGTTTCCGTATAGGCGGAAACTTAAAGCAACTGGCCTGAGAAGTATTGAAGCAACCTCGATGAGTCCAACCATAGCAAAGATGATGAACATGCCTATCTTCATGAGTCCTGAAAACTTGCCCTTTGGCGCGAAGATATGTGCAAAGAATCCACCAAAACCGTTTTCTGTAATTGCCCAATAGAACCATAACACTGCGAAAGTTACTGCCATGGCTAAAGTCATGTTTAGGTCTGCGTTGCCGCCGCGAAGCAGTGGGGTGTAAACGTGCCCACTTTCGCTGATATCCCATCCAATAGTCCCTACACCTGGAAGTAAGCCCAGCCAGTTGACTCCAAGAATGAGGATGAAAAGTGAGGCGAAAAACCAAAAGGTGCGTTTTGCTAATTGCTCTCCCATAATGCCACTAAGAAAGCTTTGGAGGCTCTCTACAACCCATTCTACAAGGTTTTGCAATCCTGTAGGGATAAGAGTCATTTTGCGAGTAGCGAGTTGAGCTATAATTATAAGGATGATGGCCATAATCCAAACCATTACCATAGAGTTGGTGATTTGAAACGGAAAGCCATCTGGAGTAATTACAGGGGCGTGGTTCGATAAGCCCTCAGCCGCAGCAGCTCCGGCTAAAAAGAGGGATGAAAATGTGGTAATGATAGTGCGCATTGCCATAGTATGGTTGTGTCAAACTTGACTCTGACGAACTGGGCTATATCTCGGTCGTATTATGGGTGCAAGCCTATTTGTAATCTATTTGTGAAATTTTTCACAAACTCCTCTAAGTGCTTATAAATACTTGAATGTAAGGATTCATTAAGGGTTTCATTTTTCGAAAAACTTTAGATTGTCTGAGTCTACCCCGAACTCTATTAGTTTGTGAAAATGGCCTGATTCTGTGGTTTGTTTGATGAGCTCCTCGGCGGACATACATGACCTACCAGCGTGTTGGGTTAGAGAGAGGCTGATAGGCCCGATGTTATGGTAGGCTCTATAAATAAGACCTGTGCAGGCGAGTCTCTGAGATTGGCTAAAATCAAACATGAAGTCGTAGAGTTTTCCTTCATGGCTGAATGCTTGTAGTAGAGCTTTGGCGATGAGTTCCTTACTTATATTAGGTCGTATAACCATAAATGCATCTACAGCGAGCGTTTCATGGATGCTGCGGAATAGAACGCCATCTTTTTTAGACTCTAAAAAATGAAAAGGGCTCAAATCTCTACCATCAGCCTTCGGGAGATGGACGCTTAAGGAATCGCGCTCTTCTTGCTCACCTATATATAATGCGGCGTGCGGCCAGAATCCTGGGAGGAATAGGTTGCTCATGGCGTCATCGTGGCGAGTAATGAAGATATCACCTGCTTGTAGGTGGGGTTTGATGGATCGGATGGCCTCATCTGTGACTCGTTTATTGGCTCCGTGAGGTTTGATGAATGGTTGCTTCATCTCGGCGATGGCGCTGCCGCTGAGTTTGAGTAAGTGGAACATGGCTTTGCGGTAGCCGGATACATGTCTGCGTTTAAATGAGTGTAGTCGGTAATTCCATTTACGTTTGATGTAGTCTCGTTTGCGGTATTGTAGAAACGGTTGCTCTTCGTCTAGGATTGTTACTAGTGGGCCTACGATGCGGTCATTTCGTAGCTGGCTAATATCGTCCAAGTGATTTTCATAAAATATTAGAGCTTCGTGAAAGCGCCACATTCGTCGAGACGAACTTAAGTTTTTGTATATTTGAGTATAGCTTTTGGGTCGGATCCCGTATCGAGATTCTGCTTCGTCTAATTTTTTACTAACAACTGGTTTTTTGTCAGCTAGATCAATGATGAATGAGGCTGTTCTAACTAGTATGGTAGCGGCAGTGAATCCGATGATGAATGACTGTAGCCGTAGGTGCCATTGCTGTTCTTCGTTGAGTGCATCCTGTTTGTTATCTGGATCGCTATTCTTGATGACGGCTTGAATAGGCTCAATGGTTTCAAGTAATACGTTTCTAACTGATAGGTAGCGAGCGAATGTTGCTCGTAGTCGTTCATCTTCATCTGGTAGAAAGTAGCCGCGCTTATTTGCAGCAGCAGCATCTTTTAGCTCGATGCTCATTTCTTGGTGCATGGGCAGGGTGGCAGCGGCTGATCTAACTGATCTAGCGGTGCTCTCAATAATGCTCTCATGAAGTGATGACATGGTGTTATTTCACATTGCTCTGAGGCGGGGTCAATAGTGCAATTATTGAGCATCAATTAATTTTTTAAACAGCTGTGGTCTAACGGAAGCAAGTATAGAGGTGGGAATAGTGTGTGGTCTGAAGTATGAAAAAGAGTTGGAAATCAAGTGTTTACTAGGAAAAATAGGTGATTATTTAACTTTACAATAACTTTTCTGAGTGTCAAAAAATCATACGTTATGAATAAATCCGAACTTGTAGAAGCAATCCAAAAGAATCTAGGTAAAGAAGCAACTAAGCGCAGCGCTGAAGAAGCACTCGCAGCAGTTCTCACAAGCATATCTAAAGGTGTTAAGAAAGACGGCAAAGTCCAGCTTATTGGCTTTGGCACTTTCGAGGTGAAGAAGCGTGCAGCACGTATGGGTCGTAACCCTAAGACTGGTGAGTCAATGAAGATCAAAGCTTCTAAGAGCGTTGGTTTCAAAGCTTCATCAACACTTAAAGCTTCTCTCTAGTCTCTTAAATGAGAACGGCGTAGTGATACGTTGAGTTATCTTTAACAAAAAACCCCGTCCTGCTGAGTGCAAGACGGGGTTTTTTTGGTGTTGGTCCAGTTAGCAAACTGGGCATTGGTTAATCTGTTGGAAAAAGTCATTTCCCTTATTATCTACCAAGATGAAGGCAGGGAAGTTTTCCACCTGAATTTTCCAGACGGCTTCCATGCCAAGTTCTGGGTATTCTAAAACTTCTAATTTCTTAATGTGGTGAGTGGCTAGTAGTGCTGCCGGACCACCTGCTGAGCCAAGGTAAAATCCGCCATGCGCCTTACACGCGTCAGTGACTTGTTGTGAGCGGTTACCTTTGGCGAGCATGACCATTGAGCCTCCGTGCTTTTGGAAAAGGTCTACATACCCGTCCATGCGGCCGGCAGTGGTGGGCCCGAATGATCCGGATGCATAACCGTCAGGTGTTTTTGCTGGGCCAGCATAGTAGACGGGATGGTCTTTCAGATACTGAGGGAGGTCACCATCGGCCTCTAGTCTTTCTTTGAGTTTCGCGTGAGCGCTGTCTCTAGCGACAATGATGGTTCCTGTTAGGGAGACGGCTGTGGTGACGGGGTATTTATTTAGGGTTTCTAATACCTTGTCCATTCCCTGGTCGAGATTGATGTCGACGCCGCTAAATTTCCAATCTTTATACTTTTCAGGGATATACTGGCCAGGATTGGTTTCTAATTTTTCCAAAAAGATACCGTCTTTTGTGATTTTTGCTTTGGCTTGTCGGTCAGCAGAGCATGAAACGCCTATGCCTACTGGGCAAGAAGCTCCGTGGCGAGGGAGGCGAACGACTCTAACGTCTAATGCGAAATATTTGCCGCCAAATTGTGCCCCGATGCCGATCTCTCTAGCTGCAAGTAGAAGTTCGCCTTCAAGTGCTATATCACGGAAGGCTTGGCCGTGTTCATTTCCTTCAGTGGGTAGCTCATCGTAATAGCGAGTAGATGCCATTTTAACGGTCTTCATGGTCGATTCAGCAGATGTTCCACCGATGACGATGGCAAGGTGGTAGGGTGGGCAGGCTGCTGTGCCGAGCGATTTCATTTTCTCGATACAGAACTCTTTTAAGCTCTTTGGGTTTAGTAGTGCTTTTGTTTGCTGATAGAGAAATGTTTTGTTTGCTGATCCTCCTCCCTTTGAGACAAAGAGGAATTTGTAGGCGTCTCCTTCTGTAGCATAAATATCGATCTGAGCGGGCAGGTTTGTTTTCGTGTTTGTCTCCTCATACATAGATAGAGGGGATGTTTGCGAATAGCGGAGGTTTTCCTCAGTATAGGTTTTGTGGATGCCGTGAGATATGTTTTCATGATCATCGCCCGAGGTTTTTACATTTTGCCCCTTTTTTCCCATTACGATGGCGGTGCCGGTATCTTGGCACGCGGGTAAAATGCCGTGAGAGGCTATTTCGGCATTCTTTAGTAGCATAAGTGCTACCATGCGATCGTTCTCTGTAGCGTCAGGGTCGTCTAGAATGGCGGCGACTTGTTTGAGGTGAGATGTGCGTAACTTGAAGCAAATAGCCTTTGAGGCTTCATTGGCGAGTAGTTTGAGAGCTTCTGGCTCTACTTTGAGGATCGTTTCCCCTTCAAATTCAGTTGTTGAGATGTGATCTGTCGAAATATTTTCGTATTCCGTAGTATCTTCGCCAAGAGGGAAGGGGTTTTGATAATAAAATGGTGTGCTGGACATAGAACTGTAAAATAAGGTGTGAGGTGTTATAAAATAGAACTCTGTGGAGGGTGCTTTCGCAACTGGAATCGTCTCTTTTTAGCTGAAAATGACATGATTTTTTATTTTTTGTTAAAAATGGCTTGATTAACTGCTGTTAAAAGTTATCACCAGCGCCCCGTTATGGCTAAGAAATCATGGATAGCGCGCAATAAGCGCAAGCAAGCAACCGTCGCAAAATATGCAGATCTACGTAAAAAGCTCAAAGAAGAGAAGGATTACGTAGGATTGAGCATGTTGCCACGTGACTCTAGCCGGACTCGTCTAGTTAACCGTTGTGAATACACAGGTCGTCGTCATGGCTTCTTGCGTCGTTTCAAGCTTTCACGTATTGCATTTCGTGAACTTGCATCACATGGGATGATCCCAGGTGTTACTAAGTCGAGCTGGTAAGCACGAGTTTAGTGTGTTAAATCTTTTGGCGTAAGGTATTTCCTGAATAAGGATTTATCTTACGCCTTTTTCTGTATACACGCATTATGTGTATTGAGTAGTTTTTGTCATGCCCTTATACGAATATATATCTAAAAATGCGGACGACTCAGATTTGAGCTGTCGTGTATGCGCTAAGGGCTTTGAGCTTCGTAGGCCAGTGGATCGCGAGGCATTAGAAAAATGTCCGCTATGTAAAAATCCTGTAAAAAAGGTCATTAGCAGAGTGAATACGCTCAAAGTAGCGAAGCCATTTTCTATAGCAGATGCTAAAAATGCGGGCTTTGCAGTGTTGGATAAGAAGGACGATGGCGTGTATGAGAGGCAGTAGCACCGTAATAAATAAGCTCTATGGAACCGACAGATAAAGAAAATGATGAGCCTCAAGTAGTCGAACCTGCTAAAAAGGAGGAGGCCAAAAGTGTAACCGCATCTCTGATTTGGCTTCTAGTTTTACTGGGGGGTATTTTTTATGTATACCCAAGGTATGAAGGGGAGATAGGTAAGTTTTTCGGGTCGATCTCAAAGCCTGAACCAGCTGAATTAGCTGAGGGGGTAGAAACTCCTGATAAGAAGGAAGTTGAGCTTATAGAGGTGGAATCAGCTGATGAAGTTCCTGATGTTAAATATTCTCCAGAGTTAGAAAACTGGGTGCCACTTGTGAAGTCTGAGTTGGAAAAGCATGGTGGTGATCGCTATCAGCTACGTTATTTAGCGATGAGTGAAGACAAGAAAAAGCTATTACTCGATATGGTTAAACTGACGGAGTCTGGCGAAAAGAGCTATGAGTGTAGGCTAGTTCGAGATGAATTTGGACGTTATGTTAGCCATCTAGACGAGCTGCCTATTAAGCTATATCCACCATTTCAAAATTAAAAAGCTGTGAAGACGGCGATCGATAATTTTTTACTCTACCTCGCTACTGAGAGAGGTTTATCGCCAGCTTATCAGCTCTCTGTCAGACAGACGCTTGACGCCTTGGCTATTTGGTCGGAATCACAGGCTTACAAAAGCTGGGATGATCTAGGGCTAGATGAATTATCGAGATTTTTGAATATTCAAAAGGAAAGGGGGCTGTCTGCAGCTTCTTTGAGGATTAGCACAGTTCATTTAAAAATATTTTTCCGTTACATGCTTAGCAAAGGGGTGGTGCTGGCTGATTCTGCAGAGCCTCTTATGGCTTCATCTACAGCTTTAAATTTACCAGAGACTCTTAATGAAGAAGATGTCAGAATGTTGTTAAACTCTATTGATATCACACAGCGCTTAGGTCGCAGAGACCGGGCGATACTAGAGCTTTTTTATGCATCTGGGCTACGCTTGTCAGAGCTTTGTTCAGCAAGGTTGGAGAATTTAGATCAATCTGAAGGCTTTATGAGGGTGACTGGTAAGGGGGGTAAGATGAGACTAGTTCCTGTTGGTGAGGTTGCATTAAAGGCTCTGGAAGACTATTTGGGGAATGAGCGTAAAGATTTAATAAAAGCGAATACGTCATCGTGGGTTTTCCTAAGTGTCAGGGGTGGTCGATTAAGCCCTGAAAGAGTGAGGGAAATCGTGAAAAATAGAGCTCAACAAGCGGGGATTAAGCAAAATATGTATCCTCATTTATTGCGGCATTCGTTTGCGACTCATTTATTGCAAAATGGAGCAGATCTACGGGTTATTCAGGATATGCTGGGGCATGCAGATATAGCTACCACTCAGATTTATACCCATGTGGATCAGAAAAGCTTAAGAGCTACGCATAAAAAGTTTCATCCGAGAGGGTGAAAAGTGGGCTAAGAAATGTAAGTTCCTTGAAATACGAGCTTGAATTATCTTTGATTGAGATTACTATGTGTAATAGCTTTTTGCAGCTTATGAAGCTGCTATTTAACTTTAAACTTTTTTAAATCACTATGAGTCTTCACGCCCAACTATCGCCCGAAGTTATAGCTCGTTTACAGACACAGCAGCGTAATAATACTGTTATGAGTATTGTCATCGCGGTGCTTATGTTGACGCTCGTTGGTATTATTCTTTTTTGGATATTACTCCCAGCTGTATCTAAACCGACAACAGATATTGTGAGCTATATACCACAGACTGATAATGTTGTGGACGAAGTTTCGGAGGATCTGACACGTCCAACGGAGGTTACCCCAGTGGAGCAGTCTTCTGCATCATCTGTAGCGAAAGTGATAGCTTCTTCTGGTGATAGCTCTTTTAGTATCCCGGTTACAAACGATTTCGTGTCAGTTGAGTCTCCCGAGTTTGGTGCAGACCCTGGTCTTGGTGACTCTTGGGGTGAATTTGATTCAGGTACTGGCTCAGCTGGAGCGGCGGCCACGTTCTTTGGTTCAGAAGTTACAGGAAACCGTATTCTATACGTTATTGATTACTCACTCTCTATGCGTAATAGACGTGAAACACTTATGCGTGAGGAGTTGGTTGATTCTGTTAAAAAGCTCAGTGGAAATCACAAATATCAGATCCTTATGTTTGCTGGTCCTGCATGGATCGCTGGAGATAAGGTTGTGATGTCTGATAATAAGCGAGTAACGAGGGTTACTTCTCCGAAAGGGAAAGTTTACAATTGGGAAAGTAAGAGGGGGGGGGCTAGTGCTTCTTCTTCTATAAAGGGGAGTTATCCAAAACCTACTTGGCTACAAGCTTCTAGCTCTAATATTAAAGCAAGTGTTGGGCATATTAAAGGGCAAGAGTTGATATTAGGAACTAAGTGGGCGAACCCATTAGAGATGGCTTTTAAAATGGACCCTCTTCCTAACGCTATTATTTTCATGACTGATGGACTTGGCGGGAGCACAAAGATAGCTGAATCATATGCTAAAAAAGCAATTAAGAAAAATATCACCATTTCAACATTAGCGCTTATGGAGCCTAAGGCAAAAGAAGCCATGTTAGCACTTTCTAAAGACACAGGTGGTAGTTTCTCTTTGATCGGTGAAGATGGTAAGCGTGTTGGTGAGCCTGTTAAGCAATAAGGCTATCAGATTAGAGGTCTGACTATCTAAAAATTTCAAAAAAACCCCAACAAGTGTGATACTTGTTGGGGTTTTTTTGAAAGTAAGGGAAGTTGTTTTTATGAGAAGTCTTTGATGACATCATCAAGGGCGTCAATGAGCTCTTGCATGGATGCTTCAGTTTCATTGCCCATATTGGAAATACGGAATGTCGTTCCTTTGATTTTTCCATAACCGCCATTGATTAGGAAGTTATACTTAGCACGTAGAGCTTTGATGAAGCCAGCTACATCCATCTCTTTGTTGTTTGCGATGGTAGTGAGTGTCTTAGAGCGGTGCCCTTCTGGTGCGAATTGCTCGAAGCCATGCTTCTCAGCCCATGCATGGATCATGCCATTGAGCTTGTCATGACGTGCATAACGGTTCTCAAGACCTTCCTCGATGATGGAGTCAACTTTCTGCTTAAGAGCGTAGAGGAGAGAAATAGCTGGTGTAGAAGGCGTGTTGTTCTTCTGTGCATTTTTCTCAAACTCCAGGAAGTCAAAGTAGTATCCGCGGCCCTCTGTAGATGAGGCGCGTTCTAGTGCAGCCTCTGAGATAGCACAAACAGCTAAGCCTGGAGGTAGGGCGAATGCTTTCTGGACACCTGCTAGAATGACATCAGCGCCGAGTTTGTCCATTTCCACTGGAACGGCGGTAAGTGAAGAAACGGTGTCGACTATGAGTAAAACATCAGGAAATGATTTAACGACAGCTGCTATAGCTGAGAGGTCGTTGAGAACACCTGTGGATGTCTCATTGTGCACGAGCGTAACGGTATCAAAACCTCCTTCTGAAAGTTTGGTGCGAACAGCTTCTGGATCGATAGCTTCACCCCACTCGACTTGAATTTTCTCTGCGTCTTTGCCGCAGCTCTGAGCTACGCCATACCATTTATCTGAAAAGGCACCACAGCAGAGGTTAAGCACCTTTTTCTGTACGAGATTGCGGATAGCGCCTTCCATCATGCCCCATGCAGATGAGGTGGAAAGGTAAACAGGACGCTCAGTTCCGAGGATTTGTTTTAGCCCAGGCTGTATGCTTGCGTAGAGAGCCTCGAAGTCACCGCCACGGTGACCGATCATAGGCTGGCACATTGCTTCATATGTTTCTGGAGCGATATCTACTGGTCCCGGAATGAAAAGTTTTGGTAATGTGGAGTCAGACATTGTGGCGAGATTATGTGCAGAGATGGCACATTGTCAAGGTGTGTGCAGGTTCGCGGGCTGGAAAATTTTAATGTCGTTACTGCGTTAATTTAAATCGTCCATGATACGCTGTATTTCTGCACAATCTTCAGTAGAAGGGCTTTGGTTAACGTGTTGGTAGCCAAAGGTTTCTTTGAAGGAAGTTGTGCCTAATTGGTCATCTAGGATTTCAAAATAATCTGTAGAGATAAGGGCTGGGTGGTTAACTCCTGTAGCGTAGCATAACTTTAGGAGGTCACTTCTTAGGGTGATGGCGTAGTTTGCGAAACGGGCGGCTTTGAGAGTAGGGTCTAGTCCGCGCATTAGCCATTTGTTATGGGTTGCTATACCTGCTGGGCAGTGTCCTGTATGGCAAATTTGTGCCTGAATACATCCTATCGATAACATGGCTTCACGAGCGATGGAGATCATGTCGCAGCCTAGCCCAAAGGCAAAAAGGGCGTCCATGGGAAAGCCTAATTTTGCAGAGCCGATGAAGACGATTTTTTCATTAAGCATAGCATCAGCAAAAATGGCGTATACTTTGGAAAAACCTAATTTAAAGGGAAGTGATACGTGGTCTGCAAATGACAGAGGAGCTGCACCTGTGCCACCTTCTCCTCCATCAATAGCGATAAAGTCCACGCCTCTTTTTCCATCTTTCATCAGTGTGGCGAGTTCATGCCAGAAGTCTAACTGACCTACTGCAGACTTGATTCCTACAGGTAGTCCTGTTTGCTCTGCTATACTCTCTACGAAGTCTAACATGGAGTCTACATCGTGAAAGGCGCTATGTGAAGATGGGCTGGCACAGTCTTGATCACGAGGGATACCCCGTGCTTCAGATATCTCTTGAGTGATTTTTTTCTTAGGAAGTAAGCCGCCAAGTCCAGGTTTGGCACCCTGACTAAGCTTGATTTCTATAGAGCTTACTTGTGGGTTGTTATTGACGGTTTCTACTAGTTTTCCCATCGAGAAGGTGCCGTCGTCATTACGGCAGCCGAAGTACCCTGTGCCGATTTGTAGTGTTAGTTCACCTCCTTTTTGATGATAGATAGAGATTCCGCCTTCGCCTGTGTTATGGGCACACTCTGATAATTTACAGCCGTGGTTGAGAGCTTCTACTGCTGCGCCACCGAGGGAGCCGTAGCTCATCGCTGAAACACTGATGATTGAGCGTGGACGAAAAGCTTTTTTTCTATTGCGAGCTCCTCCTAGTATTTTAGCGCAGGGTATAGAGTAGAGTTCATTCTCTTTTTTGGGGGTGCTGGTTTTTTTTTGGTAAGGAAAGGCGCTGTGCTTGAGTATAACGTAGTTCGATGTGTGCTCGATGTCATTATCTGTGCCAAAACCAAAGTAATTATTTTGCTTTTTAGCTGAGGCGTATATCCAGCGTCTTTGATCACGTGTGAATGGACGTTCTTCATCATTCTGACTGATGATGTATTGTCGCAGTTCAGGCCCTATAGATTCTAGTATATAGCGAAAATGACCGACTAGGGGGAAATTACGTAATATCGCATGATCTTTCTGAATAAGGTCATAAATAATGATACTAAGTATGATTAAGAGTAATACGCTAGGTATAGTAATGAGCCAGAACATGAAGTAGTTTTATCGTGGTTTTTTGTTAGTTTTGCTTGGCCGCCATCTTGCCAGCATAAGTCCCCGTAGCGAAGCAAGCTTGTAATAGATAGCCTCCTGTAGGAGCCTCCCAGTTAATCATTTCCCCTGCTAGAAAGACAGCGGGAATTTTTTTGAGCATGAGGTTATGGTCTATTTCACTCCAGCACACACCTCCAGCTGATGAAATGGCTTCTGCTATAGGGCGAGGCTTAGTGAGTGGGATACGGCAGGATTTCACCTCTGAGGCTAATTGTGCTGCGGATGTCCACGGCCCTCTATCTGGTAAATGTTTTAACAGAGAGCATGTAGCTGAGTCTAACTTCCACCGCCTTTTAGCTTCTCTTATATAGTTCTTTTTTACACGGCCTAGTCGTGAAGTTAGTTCTGGCAAGTTAAGTGAAGATTTGAAATCGATGGATATTTCGGGGTGAGTCATGTGGCGTAAAATATGGCCTAGTCGATAGATAGGCGCACCTTCGATCCCATAACGAGTAATGATTAGCTCACCCATCGATTCGCTATCGCCAGCTTTTACAACGGCATTTTTGATAGGGAGTCCTTCAGCTTCAGTTATTACCTCCTCTGGCCACGCTACTTCCCAGCCGCAGTTAGCTGCAGTTAATGGAGTTGTTTTTATCCCGGCTTGATCGAGTATCTTAACCCAATGCCCATTGGCGCCTGTTTGAGGCCATGAGCCACCACCCAGTGCCAGAATAGTAGCATCATGCTGCGGGCTTAGTTCTGTATCGAGGTGTTGAAAAATAGGGTTGGAAAGCGTATCAAAACCTATCCATTTGTGCTGAGTTTTAAATTCGACACCTAGGTTCCGTAGTCGCTCTACCCAGCGTCTGAGTAGTGGTGCGGCTTTGATGCTGCCTTGGTGTGGTGAAGGGAAAACTTTTCCACTGCTGGCAACAAATGTTTCGATACCTAGTCCGTGTGCCCATTTTCTTAGGTCGTTATTGTCAAACTGGCTGAGTATGTTCTGCCATAGCTTTGTGGGTAACTCGGGACTTTGGTATTTTAAGAAAAAGTCTTCGATCGGAGCTCCGTTAGTGAGGTTGAGTCCGCTTTTTCCTGCGACAAGAAACTTTCTTCCTACGGATCTCATGGCATCATAGACTGTGACTTTGGCTCCAGATGTTACGGCGACTTCCGCGGCTCTCAGGCCAGCAGGGCCAGCGCCGATAATGGCAATATGTTTAGCAGAAGTGTCAGTTTTCAAAATAGGGTAGGTGAGTAGAGGGATTCTTCTTTTTATTTTTCAATAAAGGGCTAGAAAAGCCGCATGAGTGATTGCAGCGTTGATTGGAGTGTCTGGCAAGCTGAGATGCCCGCTACATTAATGTTTATCGTGCAGAATGAAAAAATTCTGCTGATTAAAAAATTACGTGGCATCGGAATGGGTAAGATTAATGGCCCGGGAGGTAAGATAGATCCCGGTGAAACACCTGCCGAATGTGTGGTCAGAGAGTGTGAAGAGGAGCTCTGTATTACGCCTAAAAATCCTGTGAAAATGGGGGAGTTATGGTTCGCTATGTCAGATATACCTGACATTCACTGTCATGTATTTATGGCTGAGGACTTTGATGGAACACCGACTTCTACCGAGGAGGCGGTCCCTGTCTGGACAAATATTTCAGAAATCCCTTGGGAGAAAATGTGGGATGATGATGTTTACTGGCTTCCTCAGATGCTGGAAGGGAAGAAGTTTCTGGGGCGGTTTGTGTTTGAGGGCGAGACAATCCAGTGGAAGGATGTTTTGTTCGACAAAGCGGCGTGTGCCGAATGGCAAAAAGCGTAGAAGATGAATTCTACGCTTTAGCTTGGTTTGGAGCTTCCTGTATTAAGGAGTTGTTAAGTTTTATTATTCTAACTTAAGTTTTTTAAGCTTTGGTGTGATTACAGCTCGGCAGTATGGATTCTTAGACCCGTTGATTTTGTAGTAATCTTGGTGAGAGACCTTTGCTGGATAGAATTTCTCAGCAGGGACAATCTCAGAGACAATAGATTTTGAAAAATGCTCTTGGGCAGCCTTTTTAGCGGCAGTAGCAATTTTCATTTGCTCTTCATTGTGGTAATAAATACCTGAACGATATTGTGTTCCTACATCACCTCCTTGGCGATTAAGTTGGGTGGGGTCATGAAGTCTCCAGAACCAGTCTAGGAGTGTTTCGTAGCTAACTTTTTCAGGGTTAAATACAACGCGAACAACTTCGACGTGCCCTGTTGTTCCTGAGCAAACAGCCTCGTAGGTTGGGTCTTCTACTTGACCGTTACTAAATCCTGATACTGCAGACTCTACACCGTCTAAACGTTGATAGACAGCTTCTACACACCAGTAGCATCCAGCTCCGAAAGTGGCGACTTCTAGTCCTTCAGTAACAGGGGGAACCGTGGCTGGTTTTTTATCTTCCATAGATTCTTGAGAATGGAGTAAGGGGCCGGTGACTACAACCAGAATGATAGCAGCGACAAATGAAAGTGTGATGTAAGTTGATAGTTTATCCATAGCGGAATATATATATTGTACGTAAGAGGGTATTAGTTATACTTTATTCCTGATGGTTTTTATACACTTGGGTAGCAATAGGCATAAAGTTCTCTAGACGCATAATTCGAGTCTCATCAGGTGGATGAGTTCTTAGTAAATTGGGGATGCTTTTCTTAAACTTCACATGGTGTTTCGATAGGCGATGCCATAGCTCCAGCGACTCTCGGGGGTCATATCCAGCTTTTGCCATGTAGATAGCTCCTATTTTATCACTTTCATATTCCTGGAAGCGAGAGAGGGGTAAGCTGTCAGCGATGTATGAGCCCAGAGTATAGGCAGCTAACGATCTTTCTGGGCTTTCGTTCGTTTTTTGTTCTAATCCATACCAAAGTGCGCCACCTATCAATGCTGTGGTAATAGCTCTATACATGCGTTTTTCAGCATGTTTTACAGTAGCGTGAGATATTTCATGCCCGAGCACTGCAGCTAATAGTGCATCACTACGCTCTTGGTCAGGATCGGAGATAAGGTGGAAGAGGCCAGAGAAGATACCGACTTTTCCTCCAGGGAGAGCAAAAGCATTAGGGGATCTATCTTTAAAGACGACAAATTCCCATTCTGTTTCAGGTATGCTGATTGCCTTCTTGAGGCGCTCGGATACTCGCTCTACCTGTTTGTTGTATTGAGGGTCTTTAGATATCGCCTTTCCTGCTTTGAATTTTTTGAAGGCACGTAAGCCATAATTTTTTAGGACCTTAGTTGTTGGTTGTTCATGGATAACTCCATCTTTATCAATGGCAGGCTGGAAAGCGCAGGAAGGCAGGCAAATACATAAAAGCAGTAAATACCAATACCTTATAACCATAAGTTCTATTTACTCTACTTTTTTGAAAATGTGAACGATTTCTATTTTGGATAAGGATATTTAAAAATAGGGTGATATATATTCATTGATGGGTTGCTATGTGTAGTGGAGTTTATAGATTCAAAAAGTCTATGTCAGATCAGTCTTCCTCATCAGCCCCTTTTGTTCACTTACATGTACATACAGAGTATTCTACATTAGACTCTACTGTTAGGACGAAAGATCTAGTAGCTCTTGCTGTAGAATTCGGTATGCCTGCAGTGGCGATGACAGATCATGGTAATCTATACGCAGCGGTAGAATTTTATCAGCATGCTGAGGGCGCAGGGATTAAGCCGATTCTAGGTTGTGAGGTCTATGTAGCACCTGCTTCACTCCATGATAAAAAGGAAGTTCCAGATAGAAATGATTCATCACACCTTACGCTTTTAGCAAAAGATGAAACTGGCTGGAAAAATTTAGTGAAGCTGGTTTCAGTAGGTCATCTAGAAGGTGACTACCTTGGTGAACCGCGTGTTGATCGTGAGACATTAGCAAAGTTTTCAGAGGGGATTATTTGTCTCAGTGGATGTATTAATGGTGCGGTTAATGAGCATTTACAGAAGAATGACATTGGTGCGGCTCGAGAAGAGGCGAAGGCATTGCGCGATATTTATGGTAGTGAAGACTTCTATCTAGAGTTAAATGACCAAGGTTTAGAAGTTCAGCAGAAGCTAAACCTAGAGTTAAAGCAGTTATCCGATGAGCTGGGTCTTAAGCTTGTTGCGACAAACGATGTTCACTTTCTCAAAAAAGAAGATGCGGAAGCACATGATGTTTTACTATGTATCGGTCAAGGCCGCCTTTTACTAGATGAGAACCGAGCACGTTACCCTGATCAGCATTACTTTAAATCAGGGGATGAGATGCGTGAACTGTTTGCAGAGTTTCCAGGAGCGTGCGAAAACACAATTGAGATAGCTGAGAAATGTAATGTGGAGCTGAAGCTTGACCCTACTAGTTCGGAAAAGTATCCCCAGTTTGACTCTCCAGACGGAAGCCCTCGAGAAGAGTATTTCCGTAAAGTTTGCTTTGAGGGGTTAGCTGAACGTTATGCCGAAGGTAAGCTAGAAGAGCTAGCGAAGTTAGAGGGGGAGACGGTCGAGGGAATGCAGCAGGTGTTAGATGACCGACTTGACTATGAAATAGAAACGATTAATTCACTCGGCTTTGCTTCTTATTTCTTAATTACTGCAGACTTCATTCAGTGGGGACGTGATCAAGACATTCCCGTAGGCCCTGGGCGTGGATCGGCAGCTGGTTCACTGGTGGCTTACACCATGGGGATTACAGATATTTGCCCTATGCGTTTTGGCTTACTCTTTGAGCGATTCCTTAATCCAGAGCGTGTGAGCCCACCGGATGTTGATATTGATTTTTGCCAAAGCCGCAGGGTGGAGGTGATCGAGTATGTTCGACAGAAGTATGGTGAGAGAAGTGTGTCACACATCATTACATATGGAACACTGGGTGCTAAGAGTGTTATCCGAGATGTCTCTCGTGTGATGGGTATCAGCTATGGTGATGCTGATATGCTTGCTAAAATGATCGAGACAAAACCTGGGGTTAAACTTCAGGGTGAGTATGATGAGAAACAGGAACTACGAGATGTTATTGAAAATAGTAGCACCTGGCAGGAACTCTGGAGTTACGCTCTTAAGCTAGAAGGCCTTAATCGAAACACAGGTGTTCACGCAGCCGGTGTCGTGATCGGTGATGGCGACTTGGCAGAACACTGTGCTCTAACAAGAGGTAATGAAGGTGAGGTTGTCACGCAGTGTGATATGAACGCTATTACGGAAGTCGGTCTACTAAAGATGGACTTTTTGGGTTTGAAAAACCTAACCGTTATTCAAGACGCAGTTAATTACATCAAGTATCATACGCCAGACTTTGATATTAATAAAATTTCACTCGAGGACCGGCCGACACTCGATTTACTGAACCGGGGTGAAACAATGGGGGTTTTCCAGTTGGAGTCCGGTGGTATGGTCGAAACCTGCCGTAAATACGGTATTGATAAGATTGACGATATCATTGACCTATTAGCTCTTTATCGACCAGGTGCGATGACCTTTATCGATCAGATGATCGAGGTGAAAAAAGGGATTAAACCGGTGCGTTATGAGCACCCTTTGCTAGAAGAGATATGTGGTAATACTTACGGTGTTATGATTTATCAGGAGCAGGTTCAGAATGCGGCTAAGCTGATAGCAGGTTATACACTGGGTGGTGCGGATATTCTAAGACGAGCGATGGGTAAAAAGAAACCCTCGGAGATGGTGAAGCAGCGTGAGATTTTCGTCGCCGGTGCTAAGGAGACGAATAATATCGATAAAGAGCTGGCTAACCAAATTTTCGATAAAATAGCTAACTTCGCAGGTTATGGATTTAATAAATCGCACTCTGCTTGTTACGGTCATATTTCATACTGGACAGCTTACTTAAAAGCAAACCACCCTGTTGAGTTTCTTGCTGGCCTGTTATCTAATGAGTTAAACAATACGGATAAAATAGGGATATTCATCGCGGAGTGTCATCGTATGGGGATTGAGCTATTACCGCCTGATATTAATAAGTCTTTTGTGCGTTTTGCCCCTGAGGCGATGCCTTCAGGTAAGATGGCTATTCGCTATGGTCTCGCTGCTATTAAAAATGTAGGTGAGGGAGCTATGGCGTCTGTAGTAGCGGAGCGTTCAGAAAACGGGGAATTTGATAGTTTAGATGGCTTCTCTAATAGGATGGATTCACGCAGTGTTAATAAACGCATTCTTGAAAACTTAGTGAAAGCAGGAGCGCTTGACTGGACCAAAGAAAGTCGTGCGGGAATGTTTGCTCGTGTCGAGCAGGTAGTAGCTTCGGCTAGCTCCGCACAGAGAGATCGTGCACAAGGTCAGGTTTCGTTATTTGATACGATGGACTTTGCCGGCGCGGCACCTGAGCCTCAGCAGGGGGCATCATCTGTTAGTGATGTGGTTGAGTGGACAAAGGATGAAAAGCTCTCGAATGAAAAAGAGTTGTTGGGTTGTTATACGAGTGGTCACCCCTTGGATAAATATCGTGGAGTGATTGACTCAGATCGATTTAAGAAAATAGGCCTGATGGATGAGCTCGATACTTCTGATAAACGCGCTCGTTACCCTTTTGCGGGTATGGTTAGGCATGTTGAGCACAAGGTGACTAAAAAGGGAAAGCCTTTCGGAGTTCTTCATATAGAAGATTTTACAGGGAGCTGCGAAGTGGTCTGCTGGTCAGAGAGTTACTCTCCTGCTAGGGAGGCTGGTATACTAATGTCAGGTAGTGTGATACGTTTTCGGGCGAATGTTCAGGTAGATGATCGAACCGAGACATTAAGACTGACGGGGTCAGAAATTAAGGAGCTAAAGCCTAAAAAAGTGACAAGTAATAATGCGGTACAGTTGACTCTTTGGGTAGCACGACACGATCAAAGTGATTTAAATAAAATTAAAGCGATTCTATCAAATCACCCAGGTAAGACGCCAGTAGAGATCCACCTACAGAGTGGAGCCGGTAAACGTGCCACCGTGGCTCTACATGAGAAATATTGCGTTAAAAAATCTGAATCGTTGGACAAAGATTTAGCATTATGGCTGACATAGAGTCACGATAACTGAGGAGTCAGTTAGATATTGATCGTGGCCGTAGTAATGAGGGGGCCGATCAGAAAAATGATGTTCCTAATGAGAGTATTAAGTTGTGGAAATCAGTGAACTAGTAATCTCTCTAAAAGCTGAGAGGCCTAGTTTTTTAGAGTAAAATCGATAGCTAGGAGACAGACGTCATCATCAAATTCACCCTTCTGTGAATATTTTAGAGAATTTTCGATCAAGGCATCAAGGGTTTCGTTTAGGTTACTTGTTGCATTTAGCTCTAGCTGCTTAATCACGTTTTCTACGCCATACTCCTCCTCTTCTTCATTTTCCACTTCGTGTATTCCATCTGTTAGGATGAGTAGTCGGTCAATATCGTTAAGCGATGTTAGCTCTGAATTATAGCTAGCGCCAGGGATTAAGCCTAAAGCGGGACTCTTTTTCTTGCCATTTGTTAGTATTTTTCTAGCTTTTTCTCCTTTTAAGGCAAGTGGCTCTGGGTGGCCTGCACATGCATGGTGGAGAGTATGTTCGTCTAAGTTAATGACGCAATATACAGCAGTGGCAAACATAGTGACGCCAGCGCGACTAAAGATCGAGAAAAGCCCGTCATTTAGCTCCTGTAAGAAAACCTCTGGTTGGCTGGCGTGGTCACGCTCCTTTTCCATAAGGCCTCTTAGCATGGATACGACGAGCGACGCTCTAACGCCGTGGCCCATGACATCACAGAGGAATATTCCTACGCAGTTATCCGATATAGGCAGTATTTCGTAAAAGTCTCCTGCCATTTCTGAGGCTGGTCTGTAGCGACATGCTAAAGATGCTTTAGTCTCAGCAGTTTCTAGTATTAATCCGTTTAGGCAGTCGGGGATGAGAGCTTGCTGGATCTCACGAGCGAGCTGTAACTCCTCTTCGAATGCTTTGTTTCGCTGTTGTAGCTCTTCGGCTACAGTTGATAGCATTCGTTGTGTTCTGACAAGGTCGGTGATGTCGCTGGTGATACCGAATGTGCCACAGATTTTTCCTTTTTTGTCGATCCATGGTAGCTTAGAGCTCTTCGCCCAGGTGTCTTCCTTTTCTGCATTATGCCCCCAGGTTTCACGGTGAAGCTCATTAAGGTCAGGAGCACGTGTTTCCATGATGCGAAGTTCATTTTGACGGGTAATGTCAGCGTGGTGGATATCAAAGAAGTCATGGTCAGTTTTTCCGATGACTTCTTCAGGAGATGATACTCCTAGTTTTTCGATCGTTGAGGTGTTGGCTAAGAGAAATCGAGATTCTGTATCCTTATAATAAACGTTTACAGGCACATTTTCAATGAGTTGCTTCAGACGGAAACGCTCTTCTTCTAGTGCAATTTCAGCGTTTTTTCTCTGTGAAATATCAATGATCGAGCCGACCATACGAGTTGCCTTACCAGTGTCATCATGAACAACAACACCACGGATACGAAGCCAGTGCCATTTTCCATCGGGATGGTAGTAACGAGAGTCAGAAGCAAAGAGTTGATCGCTGCCTTCGATTAGTGATAGATTTAGAGCTTCGTCGAAGCCTTCAATATCCTCCTGATGAAATATTTCTTTAGACTGAGTAAATATATTAGGAGCGTTAGGTTCACTATGACCCAGGAATTTTAATACACGCTCGGAGTAATAGATCTCTTTTTTCCCTACAAACCAGTCCCAGACCCCCTCATTAGAGGCCTGTAATGCGAGCTCTGTTCTATCTTGGTTATTGGGTGTGTCAGAATGTATCATGAGTGTGCCAAGCGATTATCATCTATCATCTTTCTCTAGATAAACACAAAAAAGTAGAGCGCGCTAGATTTTAGGTGTTTATTTTCATCGACAGAGTGAATATAAGACGAAGATCGAACCCTCTGGTTAAAGAGGTGCCATCCGTATCGACTATTGTCTCAACACACAATCATGAAAACCAAAGCCGTATCATTTATTCAGCAGCGTAAACAATACATGTTGCTGATGGCCACTAGTATCGTTCTTCTAGCCAGTTTCCTTATTAAGCCAGCTTTGGCTGAAGGTAAAGGAATCGACTATAAGTCTTTCCTGAATCAGCATGACATGACGTGGGATCGCACTCCGAACTGCTGGCAAGTAGCTCCTTTCTCAGGAAATGGTAATGTAGGCTTTCTCTTTTTTCAGAAAAGCAAATATGCTAAAAATCAAATTGGATTACACGTAGGTAGGCATGATTACTATGACCACCGCGAGCCCCACAATGGTAAGCAAATGCCGTGGATCTACACCTGCCGTCTACCTCTGGGGCACTTTATATTAGAGTCTGAAGGTGACATCTTAAGCACGGACTTGCGTCTTGATCTCTGGAATTCAGAGTTAAGAGGTACAGTTAAAACCTCTAAAGGATCCTATAAAATACATGCTCTCACTCATACGCTCACGGATGTTATCTTTTTTGAAACAGATGTAGTTAGTAATGAAAAAGTAAAGATCAGCTGGCATCCAGAAGCTCCCTATTCATCGGTCAAAACGGTCTTTAACGAAGGAGGTGGACCAAAAGGGTCAGACTATTGGGATCAAATGCGAAAAGCGCCTTATCCACTAGCACCTGAGCCTATTCTATCTACAAAAGACAACATTCACTACTGCCTACAGAAGCTACATTTACATCGCGGTGAAACAACTACTGGGTGGGAGATCACTGGCGAATCTGATGGTAAACAGCTTCTCACCACCAGTATTCATCATAGCTTCCCTGAGAAAAACAGTCTAGAAACTGTCAGAAAAACATTGGAGCAAGCACGTCTCGACCTTAAAGAAAAAACTTTTTTCTCTAAGCACCAAGAGTGGTGGCACGCCTACTACCCTCAGAGCTTTTTAACCGTTAACGATGCTGAAAAGGAGGCTTTCTACTGGATTCAAATGTATAAACTCGCTTCAGCTACACGAGGTAATGGTCCTATTCTTGATCTTATGGGGCCATGGTATAATAAAACATTCTGGCCTATGGTCTGGGGCGACCTGAACGTTCAGCTCATTTATTGGACTCACCTAACAGCTAATCGGCTAAATGCAGGTGAATCCCTAGTTAATAATATTGATAAATACTCAGCTACTCTTGAGAGTAATGCCCCTGATAAATGGAAAGACAGTGCCACGTTAGGTGCTTTATTTCCTCAAAATATGGACTCAAAGAATGCCTTTCCTGATATGCTGGTATGGCTCCTCCATGACTATTGGCTACACTGTGAATATGCAGGAGACCGTGATAGAATGCGTGATAAGCTATTCCCGATTCTTAAAAAGTCTGTGAACAGCTACCGTAATTATATCGAAGAAAACCCTGTTGACTCTGAAGGTGACACGATTCACATCAAACATAGCTGGTCTCCAGAATACCCTGGAGGTAGAGGGCAGGATATTAACTTTACGATAGCGTTGATACGTTGGAGCTGCCAAACCTTGCTAGACCTGAATGATGAGCATCAGCTCAACGATTCTCTGGCGACAGAGTGGCAAAATATTTTGGATAACCTCGTCGACTATCAGATAGATGAAAATGGTTTACGTATTGGTAAAGATATTGCCTTTGCTAAGCCTCACCGTCATTATTCTCACTTGCTTGCCTTTTACCCACTTGCTGAAATTACGCCAGAAGCAGAAAAAGATAAAAAGCTTCTGAAGACCTCAGTAGACCATTGGTTAGACATCACTTTGAACAGTGGCATTAAGGTCAAATCGATGCCTGCCACTGGTTATACCTGCACAGGTGCTACCTCCATGTATGCTTGGTTAGGTGATGGAGAAACGGCAAACAAATATCTTAATATGTTCATCCAGCACCCAGGCGTTGCACCTACAACGATGTATGCAGAAGTTACTTACAATCCAGTCATAGAGAGTCCTCTGTCTTATGCTACCTCTATGCATGATATGCTGCTACAGAGCTGGGGCGGGAAAATTCGCATCTTCTCGGGTATTCCTAAAAGTTGGAGCGATGTTGCTTTCCAGGATTTCAGAACAGAAGGAGCCTTCTTAGTAAGTGCTAAAAGAGAAGCAGGGGTTACCCGCTTTGTAAAAATCACCAGTGAAATAGGATCGCCCTGTATTGTCAAAACAGACATTAAGGAGCCTAAGATCTATATTAACAATGCTCTAGCAGATCAAAGTAAAATAAAGATGACAGCGCAAGGTCTCTATGAAGTTCAGCTAGAAAAAAGTGAAACTGTGATCTTCACCCCTACGGAATTAGAGAAGACCAACCTTGTAATTCAACCCCTTCCAGTTGATGAGCAGCAGCAGAACTTATTCGGGTTGAACAAGAAAACAGAGCGCTTACCAGGCCACCAGAACTACTATCTGAAAGGTCTTAGTGAATCAAGATAAGCGGATTAAGACAGCGTCTCTCGTGAAGAGCTTTTTATAGAGCCTTATTTTTCAAAGTTAATGAGGCTGACAGAGTCTTTTGTAGGGAAGGACTCTGGAGTCTCAGGTTTGATCTCTTGGTTACTGAGCCATAGTAGAGAGCGTATAAGGCTAGTTTGGAAAGCTACACATTGAATGCCCCTTGGTATTTGTTTCTCATTATGCCAGAAGTGGCCAAAAGTAGAGCAGTAGACTTTCCCTTTTCCATAGTTCACGACCCATTCAGTAGGGAAGTTGAGCTTAGTTTTTCTTTCTTGAGCGTATGAGAGGATGGTGATGTTTTCTGCTGGACCACGTGGATACCAGTAAACCTCTGTGTCTGCAGCCATCCAGCTTCGGGGTAGGCCAGCATGGATAGGGTGCTCTCCTAGTCTGGTGACTAGAGCGTCTACCCGTTTGCCGTGACCTGTATTAAGACCTTCACCTTTAGGTATGATGGTCGGGATACCTTCATCGATGCGTATGGATGGCCCGAAATTTTTATTTCTCCAGCCTAGTCCGATCATTTTGTTGTATTCCGGCCATTCTTTAAATGCATTGTTGCCAGAATGCATGACGAACATAGAGCCTCCTGTAGTGATATATTTTTCTAGATTGCGCTGAGCGTGCTGTGGCCATGCCCCTTTGTTGGATATGTTATTTGTATTTTGAATGATAGTGTCATAGTCGGAGAAGTTAGGACTCCATTTTTTCCATTCATTAGAGTTTTCATCAGGTATAGTTGATACGGTGATGTGAAAACTTTTATTTTTACTGAGAATACTTTTAAGAGCCTTAGTGGTAGCCTTCCAGTCATGGTTATTGAACCCGTCTACAATGAGGATATTAACGCTGCCTTCAGCTTTTTCTTTGTGTGTTTCTGACTCCGCAGATATAGGTGGATTACTCGCCCATAGCATGAAGATGATTGTTAAAAATAGGCGGGTTTTAATTTTCATAAGTTGTGAGTTGGTAGGTGGGTTATAAATAAAGAAGCCAACACTTTGTTACGCTGTTAGTTTAGCGTAAGTGTTGGCTTTTGTAGTTTTATTAAATGGACTCTAGTTAGATGGTGACGACTTCACCGAGTCTACCTACTTCTACATCGCCATCGTGTATTTCACGTAGAGCTTCACAGAAAGCTTCTGACCTGGATTGCTCACCATGCACGAGCCATACTTTTTGCTTTTTACCTGTAGTGGCTTCGAAGTAGTCAAGAAGCTCAGAGTGATCAGCGTGACCTGAGAAGGAGTCCATGATTTCGACATTTGCTTTTAGCTCGTATGGTTCACCGAAGATTTTGACTTCAGGGTCTTCATTACGGATTTTTGAACCAAGAGTGTTGTTAGCGCAGTAGCCGACAAAGAGAACCGTATTCTTAGGGTTGCTGATACTATTTTTAAGGTGGTGTAGGATACGGCCAGCTTCGCACATGCCCGATGCAGAGATAATGATGCTCTGTCCTTCACGTTTGTTGAGCTCTTTAGATTTTGCTACAGCACGTATGAGGGTGAGGTTCTCAAAGCCAAACGCGTCGCGCTTTTCTTGTAAAAATTCATTCACTTCATCGTTAAAGCACTCGGGGTGTAGACGGAATATTTCTGTGGCATTGACTGCGAGTGGACTGTCCACAAATACAGGAACTTCAGGGATGCGCTTATCGGAAAAGAGTTGGTTGAGCACGTAGAGGATTTGCTGTGTCCGCTCGACAGCGAAGCATGGAATAATGATTTTTCCACCTCGTTCGATGGCGCGATTGAGCACCGCAGCGATTCTATCATCGGCTCCTGTGCCTAGTTCATGTTCGCGCCCTCCGTAGGTGCTTTCCATTAGCATGAAGTCAACGTTTTCAACAGGTTGAGGATCGTTAAGGATATCATTGCCGCCTCGTCCTACATCACCTGAGAATAAGAAGCGCTTGTGCTTACCGTCCTCATCGTCATCAATTTCTAGTAAAATCTGTGCACTACCTAAAATGTGGCCAGCATCGAAGAAACTTAGCGTCACTCCTGGGGCGATTATAATAGGACGTTCGTAGCCGACATTAACAAATTGTTTGAGGCACATTTCAGCATCGCGCTTCGTGTAAAGAGGCTCTATAGGAGGGAGCTTCTTTTTTGCGAGACGCTTATTCAGCCACTTGGTATCACTTTCTTGAATGTGGGCACTATCTTGTAGCATGACCTGGCAGAGGTCGCGCGTAGCGAATGTGGCATAAACATTACCTGTGAAACCTTTAGCGGTGAGGTTAGGTAAGTTACCTGAATGGTCAATGTGCGCGTGTGAAAGGATGACAATGTCTATGCTGGCTGGGTCAAAGTGTGGGAAACAGCAGTTGATCTTGTGTGCATCGTCTCTTCTTCCCTGGTAAAGACCGCAGTCGAGAAGGATACGCTTTCCGTTAACTTCGAGTAAATGCTGGGAACCTGTCGTGGTGCCGGCTGCACCGCAAAACTTTAATTTCATATACTACTAATTAAGAGTAGAAATACAGAGCTAGCAAGTAACGAATTAATATTTACTATCTAGCAAATGGTAAAATAGACTTTATGGCACGTTTGAAAATATTATTACGTCCAGCTGATCCTCGTTCAGCGTCTAAAATTTGTGCGTAGCGGATAAGTCCCACAGCAGTAGAGTATTGTGGGTCTCTGAAGTTTGCGTGCACACCGCTTATATTAGATCGTTCGGCCTGGTAAATAGGTAGGTTGAAGATGTTATTGGCCAATTCATTAAAGCCTCGCATGTGGCTAGATCCTCCTGTTAGGAAGACTCCGCTGCCTATGGACTTCAGCGAGTTTTCTGGTAGCTTGTCCCGTAAGAGTTCGAGGGTTTCCTCTAGTCTTCCGTGAATGATGTCATTTAAAAGTGAGCGTTCTATTTCACTTTCTTCGAAGCCGTTTTCATCAACTATTTTGACTTTGCCGATTCCTCTAGCGGGGTCTCCAGATGCATCACCTTCTGTTTTTTTGAGTTCTTCAGCTCGACTGAGCGGGATGTGAGTCACCAGGTGAATGTCATTGGTGATGTGGTCACCTCCTACCGGGATACATCCAGAAGCGGCGATAGATCCATTAAGGTATAAAACGTAATCTGTGGTGCCTCCGCCCATGTCGATGACTAGTGCTCCAGCGTCCTTCTGTTCTCTCTCCAGTGCTGTCTGAGCGGTAGCAATCGGTGCGAATACTACATCATCAACTTCCAGAGGGACTTCTCTAACGCATTTGATACTGTTCTGAATACGTGTTCGGATACCGTGAATGATGTGGAAATCGACCTCGAGTGAGCGACCTAATAAGCCAACTGGGCTAACGGTATGTTCGTGGTCATCAAGCCGGTAATGGCGAATGAAATTATGGAGGTAGATATGGTCACTAGGAATAGCTAGGTCACGTGCTATCTCAGTGACTTCTTCAATGTGAGACTGGTGAACCTCGTCCTCTTCATCAGGAAGACGAAATGTGCCACAGTTATTAACTCCAGCAATGTGTGATCCTGTGACCGAGAGGATGACGCTATTAATGCCGACATCGCAGATGTCTTCTGCCTTGAGTAAGGCATCCTTGAGGCTGGCTCGTGCCTGTGGGTAATCAGATATTTCACCTTTTCTGATACCTGCACTTCTTGTTTCACCGACACCTAAGATTTTAACAGATCCATCTGTCTTTACCTCTCCGACCACCATACATGTTTTAGTGGTGCCTATTTCTAAGCCAACATAGATTTTAGATTTCGCCATGGATGAAGATGCTCGGGGGAAGTGGGTAAAGGAATGGATACACTATCTATCAGCCGGTTGGATGAAGATAGGGGTGAGGTTCTGCTGCTGAATCGCGGCGTCTGCTCCTGCAAATTTTACAGGGATATTAATTTTAGGAATCAGGTTAACGTGCTCCACATCTCTGCTGGTTTTTAGAGTGTGCTCACGAATGCTGACGAAGTCATTTAGCTGCCGTTGATGGTCATACATTCCAAATACTGCGTTCGAATTATCATGACAGGTGACTTCCATTGAGTAGCTGTTGAGCAGTACGATGCGACGTGGTAGCCATTCTGCGCGGATATCTTGTTCATTAAAAGCTGCTATTAAATGGAGAGCCCGAATGATATCGGGTTCGTTCATTTTTTCACCATGCTGAAACGACTCTTTTTTTGCTCCATGGATGGCGATGGTTGGTAGATGTTGAGCGGTTTGCCATAGATTTCCCTCGCAGGGGAATGTCGTGCCATTTTTATCTGCTAAAATGCCACCGTTTGCTCGCCCCGGGAATTGAAGAGTCTGTGACTCTATCCATGCCACCGGGATGCGCTCGGTGATATTGATTTGTAAAACACCTGGTAATCTACGCTCTACATCACAGGAGATGACTTCGGGTAATACTTCAAGTGAGGCTTGTATTTTATCTATATTGATAGCGAAGATATTCGCGCCAAGGTCGATGTCAGCGGCTTTGACGATGCGGGCGTGGCTGAGTTTGCCATTGGAGGTGAGTTTTATCTCCTGTAATACGTATTTTTCGTTACCTAGGAAAAGGTGCTGTAGTCCACGGTAGGCGCCAGTAACTATTAGAGCTAGCAGGCAGAGTATGATAGCGAATTTAGCTATCTGTCCAGTGCCCTTTAGAAACTGAAACATGACGATTCGTGGAGAGCTTACATGTAGGTGTAGCTTCTGGATGTCACCACCTTTACCTACCACGCGAGTTGCGTGAGAGGTTTTTTTACGTGGTCTGAAAAACGCCATAGTTAACTTCTATTTACTTCTTAGAGAGCCAAAGGTCAAACACGATTAGCCCCCTGAGAGAAATAAATGAGAAAACTGCTAGCTTCACTGTGTCGAGTCTAAGCCCGGTGAGCTAGTGACAGTTCTGCTATTTTTTTGCAGAGCGGGCCAAACTCAAGCCCTGCAGCTTGAGCTGCTTTAGGTAAAAGACTGGTGGCTGTCATGCCAGGAATCGTATTCGCCTCTAGGACGTAAGGATTATTGTCCGCGTCTAGTAGCACATCAACGCGTGAGTAGATCTCTATACCCAGTGACTTATGGGCAGCTAAAGCAGCAGCTTGAATATTCGCTGTAGTTTCTGGGTCAAGGTCTGCCGGGCAGAAGTATTCACTTCCGACGGTAGGAGCGTCATCGGAATCGTTCATCCATGGGTATTTAGTCGCCATATCGTAAAAGGACCCATCTGCAGGTGGCACAATATGAACGACGGGTAATGCTTCATTATCGAGAATGGCTACGGTAAGTTCTTTTCCTTCTACAAATTGTTCGATTAAGATGTCATCGCTGAATTTAGCCGCTTCAGTGATCGCTTGTTCTGCTTCTTCCTGAGTGTGGGCGACGCTAATACCGACGCTAGATCCTTCACGAGGTGGTTTCACGACGTAGGGTAGTGGCATGTTAGGAAATACGATCCCGCCTGCGCAGTCGATTATTTCAGAAGCTGGTGTAGGCACCCCGTGTTCCACAAATACTTTTTTACTAGCGCATTTATCAAAGCCGACTCGGCTACTGTTTATGCCGGCACCAGTGTATGGCATGTCCATCGCTTCTAGGAGGGTTTGCATTTCGCCATCTTCGCCGAAGGTGCCGTGGATGGTGTTAAAGCATAGCCCGGTGCCATCTGGTAGCTCGATAGAACGTGAGTTAATATCTACAGCTACGGCATCGAGACCTTCGTTTGTGAGAGCTTCGACGACGGCGTTACCTGATGCGAGTGATACTTCACGTTCGGAACCTGGGCCGCCCATGAGAACTGCGATTTTGAGTGTTTTATCCATAGTAATATAGGGAGTTAGTTTGATTTTTTAAAATGTATATTCGTCTTCGCCGATGATCTGCACCTCTGTTTCCATTGTGATGCCTCGTTCATCTTTGGCTTTTTTTCTGATTTGCTCGATGAGTCCTAGGACGTCACTAGCTGGAGATTTACCTCGATTAACGATGAAGTTTCCATGTTCGGCTGAGACTTGAGCTTTTCCATGAGAAGATTCTTTTAGTCCTAGTTCATCGACGAGTTTTCCCGCTGGCACTTCTTCTGGATTTTTAAATACGCAGCCAGCACTCGCAGCAATAGGCTGAGAGGTTCGACGTTTTTGCCGTGACTCATCCATTTTGGCTTTAATAGTTTCGGAGTCAGAGTGTTGGGCCTGAAATGTAGCTTGTAGCGCGAAGTTTCTGTGTAGCAGTGGAACATTACGATAGTGGGCGGTTACTTCATCTCTCTCTAGAGTTTTGATTTCGCCCTCTTCATTAAGGATTGTTAGTGAGGTGACTTGGTCAAAAGTTTCTAGCCCCATTGCACCAGCATTCATTCGTAACCCGCCGCCTACATTTCCAGGGATTCCCTCCATCCACTCCATGCCTGTTAGGTTGTGGGTGGCGGCTACACTAGCTATTTTTTTAAATCTAGCACCTGCCCCGGCTGTTATCTTGTCATCGTCTACGGAGACGTCTGAGAGAGCTCCTCCAGAGGGGTGGATGACGGCTCCGCGGATACCTCCATCTCTGACAAGTAAATTTGAGCCTCTGCCCACGACACGCTGAGGAATACCACGGTTTTTGCAGTAGCTAGTTAGTTCTGCGAAAGCCTCGAAGCTGCTAGGCTCTATCCAGAATTGGGCTGGGCCACCGCAGAGCATGGTGGTGTGACGGCGCATGGGCTCGTAAAGTTTGGCCTTCATGTCCTCATCTGTGGCACGTAGTATTTCCTCTAAGAGGGTCATGTCTCTGGCTATCTTAGATCCTATTTCATGCACGTTGCCAGCACCGAGAGTGATCAGTAAGTCACCTTTATCCAGACTGTTACCAACTGTGTAGTGAGCTTGAGGGATACTGCCTACGACTTCTGCGCGTGTGTCGCCATTAGCCTTTACGGCATCTACGATCGTCTGGGCGGAAACTCCCTCGATGGGTGACTCGCTAGCGGCGTAGATGTCTGTTACAAATACTCGGTCAGCTGCCTGTAGGGCTTTACCGAAATCATCTGCTAACTTTTCGGTCCGGCTATAGCGGTGAGGTTGAAAGACGACGATTAGACGTTCCGGTTTAAGTGAGCGAGCCGTTTGTAGTGTAGCGGCTACCTCCGTAGGGTGATGCCCGTAATCGTCGATGATGCGTAGGCGGTCAGATAGGTGCTTGTTTTCGAATCGTCTTCTGGCTCCAGCAAAGGTTCCTAGGCCACGTGCCACCAGCTGAAAGTCAACGCCGGCGGCATCAGCAACAACAATGGCTGCTAGAGCATTGAGGACATTGTGTCTGCCTGGTATTCCGAGCTCCACCCGTCCAAGATCTTGTCCGTATTTGCTGACATTAAATGCAACGGTGCCACCTGTCTCGAAAATATCAGAGGCTTGGAAGTCTGCGTTTTCCCAGCCGTATGAGATGGAGTTCTCTCTATCAGTACAAAGTTCACTGGCGATGGGGCATCCCGCATAGTAAATTTTATTGCCTCGCGTTTGATCGAGTAACTTGGTGAAGACTTCCTTGATGTGGTCGATGTCACGGTAGTAGTCGAGGTGTTCTTCTTCGATGTTTAATATCACACAGTGCTCAGGTTGGTAGAGCGCTAGAGTGCCATCACTTTCATCACCTTCTGCTACCATGAGCTGACAGTCTTCTTGCCAGTGGGCATTAGTACCTAACACAGGTATTTCTGCTCCTACGTAGTGACATGGCATCATGCCTCCACGTCTCAGCACGTGAGCTGAGAGAGCTGAGGTAGTCGTCTTTCCGTGTGTTCCAGATATGACTACTCCCTGGCGAGTGTGTAAAATAGCAGCTAGACACTCAGCTCGGCGAATGCTGGGAAGGCCTTGTTTGTCGGCTTCTTGGCGAGCGGGATTACTTGGGCGAATAGCGGATGAGTATACGACGACGTCTACGCCATGAACATCATCAGCATGGTGAGGACATGAAAACTGAAGCCCTTTTCCCTGTAGTCGCTGAGTCTCGCCACTGGTGACTCGGTCAGAGCCGCTGACGTGATGTCCCATGCCTAACAGTAGTAGGGCTAGTCCGCTCATGCCAGAGCCGGCTACTCCGATGAGGTGTATTTTTAATGGTTCCTCCCTGTTTGTTAGTCGGCTGCTTAATGTATCAATGTTCATTAAAAGTGATTGAGCAAGTGGTGATTAGGAAATGATCTCTTTGCAGATTCTCTGAGCAGCATCACGTGTAGCAAGCTGGTCAGCGGCTGAAGACATCGATGAGTAAGTATCTCCGTTTTCTAAAATCTTAAATAGCTCAGTGACAAGTTCACCTGAATCGAGATCTTTTTCCTGTCTTAGTATGGCAGCGCCAGCTTGTTCGAATACCTCAGCATTGACCGTCTGGTGGTCATCCGCTGCATGTGGGTAGGGGACGAGAATGGACGGCATACTTGCGCATGATAGTTCGGTTAAACTAGATGCTCCTGAGCGACATACAGAGAGGTCAGACGCCGCATATGCTGCAGCCATATCGTCACAGAAGGCTAAGACATGATAGCCATCACGGTCTTTTGCAAGTTCCTGCACGCGTTTGTAGTCACCAGTTCCTGTAATATGTAGAAACTGAATATCAGGCATAGCTTTGGCAGTATCTACTACCAGCGTGTTGAGGTGTTTAGCGCCTTGGCTACCACCCATGACTAATACGGTGCGGTTGCTGGCATTTAACCCAAATTTTGCACGGGCGGCACTTTGTTCTGGTAGTGATTCTAGCTCGGTGCGGATCGGTGTGCCTGTCGTGACAACTGCTGAATTCGGGAAATATTTAGCGGCAGCTTCCAGACCGATAAGCACTTTTTTACACCAGCGTGAGGTAAGGCGATTTGCTTTTCCAGGCAGGGCGTTTGAGTCATGAACAAATGTTTTTAAGCCCAGCTGTTTACCTGCTAATATAGGTGGGAGGGAAGTAAAACCACCCATACCTAAAATAATGTCAGTTTGGTGTTTTTTGAGTAGAGCCTTACTCTGCCTGATGCTTTTCCAGAGTTTTATCATGAACGGGAGCATCTTAAGTGATAGCGTAGCTGGCTTAGCTATCGCTGTTACCGTCTCGAACTTTAGATCACCGTATTTTTTTGTGCTTTCAGCATCCACTTTTTTCTCAGAAATGAGAAGCATGACGTCGTGTCCTTGACGTTTCAATTCTTCTGCAACGGCGATACCTGGAAATAGATGTCCGCCAGTTCCTCCGCAGGCGATAATGATATGAAGCTTTTCTGACATGAAGTGGGGTGATTTTATGTATAAAGAATAATACCGTATGGGGTATTATCAGTTCTTGGTGCGCATTGTGGAGAAAACTAAAGAGGCGGCAATCTTTAATCTTTTAATTTCCTCAGAGAGGGACATTTGGACAAAAAAGATAATGTATGTATTTTTGCCGTAATGAATGGAGCAGCTGACATAGTGAAAAGGGGATTGCGTGGAAATTGATAGTGCAGCTCTGGATAGCTTCGTCAGTTCGAATGCTTGGAAAACGAGATTTTCCAGTACGGTGCTGGCAGAAGGACGGAAGATGGCTAGGGCTAAGCAGCTTACTGGCTGTAAAGCTGAGCTGCTCGATACGGGTGATATGGAGATAGTCTCTACCGTAATGGATTCTTCAGGAATTCAGCATGAGTCGATTATCGTTTTATGGGTTGAGGGGAATAGTTTGGCTGTGGATACGGACTGTTCTTGCTCTGTCAGTAGCTGGTGTGTGCATTCTGCCGCTGCATTTGAGCATTTATCCCGTCCGGGGAGGATTGAAAATGCGCTTGGTGAATTAGCGGGGGATATTTCTGCTAAAGTGATCGAGGAGCCAGCTGCTTTAGATGAAAATGTATCAGCTGCTATGAGTAATTCTAGTGAGGTGGGCTTTCTGCTACACATTCAGAAGCGGCCTGAAAAATCTGGTTATGAATGGTTACCTGATATTTATGCCACAGCTCATGCTGTGTATGGGAATGGCAAATTTGCTCTAGATCCTGCTGGTAATATTACGAAGCCACGTGATCGAGCTGAGGAGATGAAGGCTTTAAATGTGCTCTATGCGCTTGATTTACTTCCGGGGGCGGAGGAGCCGCCTGTGTCACTTAAGAAAATTGCCCGTCCAGATGTGGATGGTTCTCTATGGGTCCCAAATAAAAAGGAATGGCAGCCATCGATTTACTGGCAAAGATTTTATCACGAAGGCATTAAGGCTCTAGAAAAGCGAGGTTGGTCGGTATCGGTTGAGAATGACACGATTCATCCTCCGCTACAGTTTAATGCCTCCAGCTGGGAAGTTGAGTTTGTCGATGAGGGTAAAGGTTGGTTCAGCTTATCCGCTGGTTTTGCCGTCGATGGGCAAAAAATGGATCTTCAGCCGATTTTGGCAACGCTGGTAGAGTATAACTTTTTAGAAGTGACAGCGAACTTACCGTCGGGTCAGGAGTTTCTTATTTTTTTACCAGATGGACGTGCTCTTACGCTTCCTGTTGGTCGGTTTAGGAAGATCCTCGTTAATCTGGGTGAGCTAGTAAACTATAAGTTTGATGGTAAAAAGATGAAGCTGCATAAGGTAGAGGTTGCCAGTGTGGCAGAAGTGCTCGCCGATGATAGCTTGTCGGAAGACCTTCCTGATGAGGTGAGAAATATCGCTAAGGAGGGGAGCTTGCCCTCATTTGATAAGCGGCCTGTACCAGCAGCACTGCAAGCTACGCTAAGAAATTATCAGCGCGAAGGTTATGAGTGGATGCAGTTTCTTAGGAGCAATGATCTGCACGGTATTCTAGCAGATGATATGGGCTTAGGTAAAACGATGCAGACCTTGACCCATATATTGGCGGAAAAAGAAAAAGGGAATAAGCTGCCTAATCTGGTTATAGCGCCGACGAGTGTGGTAGAGAACTGGCAGCGGGAGGCCGCTAAGTTTGCACCTTCATTAAAGGTGACGATTCTTCAGGGGGCTGATCGTCATCGCCGTTTTCAGGAGCTGGGAGATACAGATTTAGCACTATCATCATATGCGCTGCTGTACCGTGATTTAGATTACTTTACTGAGCAGAAGTTTCATTTGCTGGTGTTAGATGAGGCGCAGCATATTAAGAATCCCACAGCTCAGGTCTCACGAGCTGTTCGGCAGTTAGATACGAACTTCCGTATTTGTCTTTCTGGGACGCCTATTGAGAATCACTTGGGTGAACTCTGGAGTTTATTTGATTTTTTAATGCCTAACTTATTAGGCTCCTCGGAAACTTTTACCGAGGTGTTTCGCACGCCGATTGAGAAACAAGGGAATCAAGCTCGGGCTGATGCTCTGGCTAATAAGGTAGGTTCGCTTATCCTAAGGCGGACAAAGGATCAGGTGGCTACAGAACTACCGCCTAAGACTGAAATTCCTCACTTTATCGAGCTGGGTGATGAGGAGAAAGACCTCTACGAAACGGTGCGTGCAACGATGGATAAAAATGTCCGACAAGCTTTGGCTATCCGAGGGCAAGAGGCGCAGATTGTCTTTTTAGATGCGCTGTTAAAGCTGAGGCAGATTTGCTGTCATAGCCGACTGGTCGATACAGATAAGACGAAGCCAGGTTCGTCTGCGAAGTTTTCATATTTAAAAGATCTATTAAGCTCCTTAAAAAAGGAGAACCGGAGGGTGTTACTATTTTCTCAATTTACCTCGATGCTAGAAATAATAGAAGCATACCTTATTTCAGAAAATACAACTTACCTTAAGCTAACAGGTGCCAGTAAAAATAGGCAAGATTTGGTAGAAAGATTTCAGAATGACGAGGCTGAAGTATTTCTGATCTCACTGAAAGCCGGCGGAACAGGGCTGACACTGACGAATGCTGATACGGTGATTCACTACGACCCATGGTGGAATCCAGCAGCAGAGAATCAAGCGACGGATAGGGCTTATCGTATCGGGCAGGATAAACCTGTCTTTGTGCATAAGCTGATCTGTAAGGGGACAGTGGAAGAGCGGATTCAGCGGATGCAGCAGAAGAAAAGCGGCATATCAGATTCTATCCTGACGGCATCACTGAATCAGCTAAAGCTTGATGACGATACTCTTACGAGTTTGCTAGCTCCTATCACAGATGTGTAATAGTATGATTTATACCGAGCCTGAGACATCGACTGACTTGACAATGCACTAGAGCATATGTGACTAATGAATACGTTATGAATGAAGAAGTTGTTACTATACCTGAAAGCCCACTTGTAGTAGGTTCAGTGGCTACTTTGAACCACTTAGCCTGTTTACAGCCAGTTGAGTTACCATCGATGTGTGATTTATTAGAAATCAGGTTGGATGGTATGGCTCAGCATATGGATTCTTTAACGTTGGAGTTGGAGCGTTTTAAGAATTTTCCGTTGCTATTTACTGCGCGCGGTAGCGCTGAAGGGGGAATCGTGGAGCTAAGCTCTGAGGAGAGGTCGGAGATGCTTCTGGCGGTTGCTGATAAGGCTGCCTGGATCGATGTCGAATTGTCAGCTTTTAATGAGCTGCAGTCTGCGATTGATCAGATTCGCCGACGTAATGTTGGCTTGATTCTTTCTTATCATAATTTTGAAAAAACGCCTGCTGAGTTTCAGATGCAGCGACTTGTCGAGCTTGCTGAAGAGGCGGATATTGTGAAATTTGCGGTTCGCCATCATACCGTATCTGATTTTATTCCATGTACGAATATTATGCGGAAGAATGACCGCCCAATGTCGATGATGGGGATGGGGGATCTAGCTCCAGTATCACGACTCCTTTATGCTCAGCATGGTTCTTTGCTAAACTACGGGTATTTAGGTGATGAGCCTACTGCCCCAGGTCAATGGCCGGCGAAGATGCTGAAAGAGGGGGTTTCGGAGCTCGAGAGCATTTCGAAAAACTAGTGCAGCTTACACCTTTTGGTTGATAATTTTAATAGGCGCATCAGGCATCGCATTAAGGAATGTTTTGCCGTAGGGCTTAGTGACGACCCGGTTGTCTAATAAGACGACCATGCCGCTGTCTTTAGCTGTACGGATAAGTCTGCCTACTCCTTGCCTGAGCTTTATAACGGCTTCGGGGACCGAGTAGTCAACAAATGAGTTCCCTCCTTCGAGCTCGATGGCCTCTAAGCGTGAGGCTGTCAGTGGGTGGTCCGGTACAGCGAAGGGGAGCCGGGTGACGATCACATTTGATAGAGCTTCACCCGGGACGTCAACTCCTGCCCAGAAACTGTCTGTACCGAAGAGGACACTGTGGATGTCTTTACGGAAAATTTCTATCATTTTGTTAGGAGCCATGCCGTCGCCCTGCATGAGAAGTCTCCACTCGTTATCGAAGAAGAAATCGTCCATTGCTTCCGCCACGCTTCGCATAAGACGATAGCTGGTGAATAAAACAAAGGCCTTACCTTCTGTGTATTTTAAAACTCGGCCTATCCAGTGAACCAGAGCTTCTTCATACTTACTGTCACTTGGGTCAGGCATCGATTTGACAATAAAGAGCTGCATCTGCTCTTTATAGTTAAAGGGGCTACCTATCTTAATGTAGTTTGAGCTTTCTGCACCAATACGTTTTCTGAAATAGGAGAGTTCCTCGTCACCTATCCCCATAGTCGCGCTGGTCATGATACAGGTTCGTTCTGGGCCAAACATCATTGTGCGTAACCGGTCGGCTACATTCACAGGTGCAGAGTGGATGCTGAGGGAGTCGCCATCTCTGCCACCTTTCTGAACCCAGTAGACACTGTCTTCTTCGGTTTGGTCTAAAAACATGCGGATTCCCGCATGAATATCCCGCATGCGTCTCGCGCCATCCATGAGCTCAGACTTACCTGAAGAATCTTTCTCGAGGGCGTCAGCCGCTTCTTCTATTTCGTTCCAGAAACGTCGAAGTGGCTCGGCCAATACATTTTCGACAAAATCAGACTTCCTGATTCTAACTTCCTTACTGAATTTTCCGAACTCAACCGTGTGCTCGATATTATTATAAAAATCTTCTGCCGCATGGAGGACATTTTCAGCTGCCTTCATAGCACCTGCATGACGCATAGCTCGTAAAATACCCTTGCGGTTTTTTGGGTTATAAAGGCGCTGAACTTCAAACTTTAATCCAGCATGGCTCTGTCTTAAGCCTAGCTGCGTCGCGGCGACGTGCTCCATCGTATGGGCTTCATCAAAGATAACAAAGTCGTCGGCATAGAGGTAGCCACGGTCATCTGAAGCTAGTTCACTAAGATTGAATAAGGAAAAAAATAAAGTGTGGTTTAAGACGATGATATGAGCGTCTTCCATCACTTTTCGAGCTTTTTGGTAGAAGCAGTTACCGTTTCTCCCACAGGTGCGTAGCGTGCAGACACTGCCGTCACTGCAGACCTGAGACCAAACTTTAGCACTTGGTACAAAGTCGAGGTCTGAGCGTGTTCCATCCTGAGTTCCCTCTGCCCAGTTCCAGATAGCTTTTAGTTCTTCTCCTTCACTTGTGGAAAAGAGATCGCCAGTCTGGTCCATGGCACGCCTGAGTCTTAGTGGACAGAGGTAGTTTCCTCTGCCTTTTAATAAGGCTGCACGCAGCTCACCACCTAGTATTTTGTTAGCAAGAGGGATGTCTTTACTGATTAGCTGCTCTTGGAGGTTGATTGTATGAGTGGAGATAATCGCTTTACGACCCGTTTCCATGGCGTGCTTTGCTGCTGGTAATAAATAGGCGAGCGATTTCCCTACCCCAGTGCCAGCTTCAGCGCAGAGAACATGTCGTTCTTCTAGTGCTTCAGAAACGGAGACTGCCATCTGTTGCTGTTGTGGTCGATATTCGAAATCAGGGGATGCGGAAAGCCCGCCATTTTCTGAAAACATGGCGTCCATTTCCTGAACTAGCTTGCCTGATGCGGCATTCTCCTCTGCAAGTCCTATCATTACAAAGAAAGTGGTAGCTCATAGAGCTACCACAAACAATAGTCGATTCTGTAAGAATACGTTTAAAGCGACTTAATTTTTATTAGCGCCTAAGGACACGAACCTGGAATGAAGATGACAGGCCATTGGTTCTTTGAACATTGAAGCAGTAGTCCATACGTCCGCTACTATTTTTAACACCTTGATAATAGTTATTAGTGCCAATATTAACACCGCTACTAACAGCGCTTAGCCATTTCCAACCTCTGCCATCATTAACTTCCATGAGAAGGCAGTTAATTATGAAATGAAGTTT